>JASFKE010000505.1:0-3970 GCA_050118795.1 Desulfobacteraceae bacterium
AGACGAAGGAGCGGAGCTTCACCCGATAGGTACATAAACCCCATAGTTGCATAAAAAAGATGGCAAATATGAGCCGAATCCCGGCGCACCTGGCGCAATTGTTTTTAGCCACACCCCTTACGGAGTAATTCATGGAAAACGTGGTTCCAGCAAGGTTCTCTCTTAGAGATTTCTTGCACTTGCTTTTCAAACGCAAGGTACAAATCTTGATTTGTTTCTTTGCCACCACTTTCGTGGTGACAATAGCAACATTTTTAATTCAATCCACATATGAAGCCAAGGCACAAATCCTTGTGAAAATAGGCAGGCAAAACCTCTATCTTCCGCCGAATAGTGCCAACGGCCACTTTATCAATTACAGCCGTGATGATCAGATCAACTCTGAAATTGAGCTCCTAAAGAGCCGTTCTCTTGCACAGAAAGCTATAAACGCCCTGGGACCGGAAACCATTTTGGGCGCCAAGTCCAAAGTCGGGAAACTTTTTGACACATTTTCAAAGATAAAAACCCAATTTTTCTCCCGCGAACAAACAGACACATCTTTGGAGGATGCGGTCTTAAAATTTGAACAATCCCTGTCAGTCATAGGTGTTAAAAAATCGGAGGTGATTGTCATAAAATTCAAGCATCAAGATCCGGACACAGCCGCTTTAATCGTCAATACGCTGGTTGATCTCTACCTTGACGAACATCTTCTGATTCACAGAAACCCTCAAACCCATAGTTTTTTCGAAGAGCAGTCTCAAGTCTTAAAAGACAAACTGACTCATGCGGAAGAAAAGCTCAAGTCTTTCAAAAAAGACAACAATCTTACAGATTTGGACGAACAGCAAAGACTTCTTTTAAACCATATCAGTAATCTTCAATCTGAATTGAATAGCACGTTGAGCCTGCAAGCCGAAACCGAGAATCGGATCCATCAGATTAGCAGACAGCTCGACAAAACTGCGAAAACAGTTCCTCAATGGGAAGAGGTCGACCACAGCCCCATTTTAATCAACGATTTAAAGGCAAAACTGGTTGAATTAAAGCTCAAAGAAAAAGAGTTCAGCACCAAGTATACACCTCAGAGCCGACGGCTGAAAAATGTTAAAGAAGAGATAGCTATCTTACAAAACAACCTGGCTAAAATGGAAAGTAAACGATACGGCAAAAGCCGTGTCGGGCCGAATGCCACCTCTGAGAAATTACAAAATGAACTATTTCGGAACCAGGCCGAGAGCAAGGCCCTGGCTGCAAAAAAAGAGACCCAAAGCAGCCAGCTTGCCGACTACCAAAGCAAATTGGACCTGCTCAATCAGATGGCGGTAAAACTGAACCACCTTGAGCAAGCGGTAGATTTAAACCGGCAAAACCACCGTCTATATCTTGCAAAAATCGAAGAGTCCCGCATTTCCGATGCCATGGACAACAAAAAGATTTCTAACGTAAGTCTGATGGAACCGGCACTTGCCCCCCTCAAACCAGAAAGCCCCAAGAAACTGTTTAATTTGATCATAGGCTTCTTTATGGGTGCCTTCGGAGGGCTGGGGTTGGCCTTTCTAATAGAGTTTTTCGATGACAGCCTGGAAAACCCGGAGCAGGCCGAAATCATCTTGAAACTACCGGTCCTGGCGTCGGTGCCGGATTTCAAAACCCAAATTTCGGGTCCGCACTTTCAGGGCAACAAGTAAACCCCATAGTTGCTTAAAAATAGTTGCTTAAAAAAGATGTCAAAAAAAACGAAAAACAAAGGCAGCTCTCACAGCGGATCAAACTTAACCGTCAACTCCTGCCGTTCAATTTATTATAACGTGTTATAACGAGGAGAATTATGGGGAAATTTTACGAGGTACTGAAAAGAGCAGAAATAAATTATCGGGACAAAGATCCTGATACAGGTCGAGCACCAGTTGCCGTCCCAACCCCCCGATCCATGATAAAGCGGGATCTGCCCACAGTACTGCATTTTGAGCTAAAATCCAATGAAACTCTCGTTTCCGGAGAAAGATCCGCACCTGAACCGGCGGACTGTTATGAGACGCTTCGAACCAACTTGCTGGCGCGCTCTTCTGTCCAAAACTTCAAGACAATTCTATTTTCAGGCACCACTCACGGCAACGGCGCTTCGACAACAGCCATCAACTTTGCCACCACATTGGCCCACAACCGGCAGTGCTATGTGCTGCTGATCGAAGCCAACCTGAGGACACCGGGTATTCATACCTCCTTTCGTATTAAACGGGAGCCGGGGCTTTCGGACTTCATAACCAAAGGAGATAACCCTCTTTTCCACCTAAAAAATGTCGGGCCTGAAAATTTATCCGTGATCACCGCCGGATCCGAACATTCAAGCCCGGTCGGCCTGTTTGAGTCCGACCGTTTCGAGACGCTTCTTTTGTTCATGCGAGACTTGTTCGATTACATCATCCTGGATGCCCCTCCGGTATCCGGTTTTTCGGAAGCACGTGTTCTTTGTAAAAAAGTGGACGGAGTGGTTCTGGTGCTCGAGGCCGGCAAAACCCGCAAACAGGTAGCCGCCAGAGCCAAAAAAGAAATAGAAGAGGCAGGCGGAGATATACTTGGCGTAGTGCTTAACAAACGCAAGTACTACATCCCGAAGTGGATATACAAAATGCTGTAGCGTAGGAGTAAAAATGATGAAATTTCTAAAAGTAAACACAGGCCTTCTTGCCATACTATCAATCTGTGCGCTTTTTGCCGCTTGCAGCTCTCAGAATTCGCGCAAGACACCAGCGCCCTCTTCGGATGAAAAACCTCGTCCAACGGCTCCCTATGTGATCCGGCCCGGAGACCAACTGGACATCAAATTTTATTATAATACTGAACTCAACGAATCTGTCGACGTACGGCCTGACGGTAAGATCACCCTTCAGCTAGTAGATGACATACAGGCGGCCGGTTTCGAGCCTGCAGAACTTGATGAGTTACTCACGCTGAAATACTCACAGGAATTGAAGGATCCTGAAATCGCTGTCATTGTCAAAAAGTTTTCCGGTCAACGCATCTATGTAGGCGGAGAGGTCAACCAACAGCGCGAAATGGAGCTGCCCACCGGCATGACTGTCCTTCAGGCAGTCTTTCAAGCCGGCGGCTTCAAGGAAACAGCCAGCCCCCAAAACACCATTCTCATACGCCAAGGCAAAAGCAACGAACCGGTTCCGATAAGAATCAATTTAAAAAAAGCCATGTATGGTAAAGGCAAGGGCGCCAATCTGGCCCTTCGTCCCAATGATATTTTATATATACCCAAATCCGGAATTGCCAAAGTCAACAAGTTTGTGAATCAGTACATAGAAAAGTTGATTCTTTTTCGTGGGTTCAGTGCCGGCGTTTCATATCAGATCAACAAGGATGCCGACCTGACCGACAATGATGATGAGTAACTTATTATACCGTTTAAAAATCAGACATTTTTCTTCTAACACATACCTCTTTTTTATCAATGCCGAGGCCTAATGCTCTCCCGTCACCAAATTATAATTAAATTTTACAAGATATTCGAACTTTTTGTGATGCTCATCTGCTTTGCTCTTGCAACATGGATTACCTATTTTGACGATGCCGCAATGTTCCCATTCGAAGAATTTTTGGCAATGCGAATCAAAGTCTGGAACTTCGTCCTGTTAATTGGTCTTGCATTTGGATGGCAATTTATATCTTCAGCTTTCGGCCTCTATCAATCAAGTCGCCTGTCAACAAGTTTGAGCAGGGAAAACCTTGATTTCCTTAAGGCAAATTCCATCTTCACTACTTTACTTTGCCTATCATCATGGCTTTTCGATATCTTATTAATCACACCGTTATTCCTTGCTATTTTTTCGCTTACCACCAGTGTGACCTGCACTTTGGGCCGGTATGTTTTAAGGTGTATTCACGAAGCGATGTACCAGAGAGATCGGAACCTGCGTTTTTTGTTGATCGTCGGCACCAATGATAGAGCTCGCAAATTTGCAAAGAAAATCCAAGC
>JASFKE010000506.1:0-3963 GCA_050118795.1 Desulfobacteraceae bacterium
TCAAGGATCCCGAAGCTGTTGCCGATACATTGAAAACCCTATTTAAAACCTATGGTATCAGAAACGGCAATGTGGCGCTGTCCATCGGCGGATACTCCGTAATCGTCAAAAAAATAAGTGTTCCCACGGCCACGGAAGACCAATTGCAAGATACCATCCATTTTGAGGCAGAGCAGTATATTCCATTTGATATTAACGACGTCAACTTGGACTTCCAAATATTAGGGGAGAACGAGAATAATCCCAATCAAATGAATGTTCTTTTGGTGGCGGCCAAAAAAGAGATGGTCAACGATTATGTCAGCTTGGTGGAGTTGGCCGGACTTGAGCCTAAAATTATCGACGTGGATGCCTTCGCACTGCAGAATGTGTTTGAATTGAATTATGAATCCACATCAGGTGAAAATGTTGCACTGATCGATATCGGTGCAAGCAAGACATCATTGAATATTCTCAAAGGCAAAAATTCCGTATTCATGCGCGACGTCTCGTTGGGGTGTGGTCAGATTAACCAGAAGATCGCCTCGCTTATCGACTGCTCCATGGAACAGGCCGAATCCATAAAATTCGGCGGCGGCAGTGATAATATTTCGCCGGAGGATCTGTCCGATATCATCTCCTCGGTGGTGGCGGATTGGTGTACTGAAATCCGAAGGGCCTTGGACTTTTTCTATTCTACCTACCCGGACGATCAAATTAAAAAAATAGTTTTGAGCGGCGGGGGGGGGAATATACAAGAGTTGCGTCAATTATTGGCCGTGGAAACCTCTGCCGAAGTATCCACCATAAATCCGTTCCAGCGTTTTAATGTCGACAGCAATAAGTTTGATACAGACTATTTGAAACGAATAGCTCCCCAGGCCTCAATATGCATGGGGCTGGCGACTCGCAAATTGGATGACAAATGATACGAATAAATTTACTGCCATATCGTGCCGCCCGAAAAAAAGAGAACATCCGTATCCAGGTTAACGTGTTCATTGGATCGATTGTCATTGCGCTCTTGTTGATTTGGTGGATCAACTCCTTTCTGGCCGGGCGCATTGACCGGCTGAATACGCAAATTGCAGATACCAAAGATCAAGTGGCCAAGTATAAAAAGATAATGGATGAAATTGCCGAGATCAAAAAAAAGCTCAGCCTGTTGGATCGTAAGATTGAAGTCATCAAGTCATTGGAGGCGGATAGCAAGGCCCCGGTTGAAAATCTGGATAGTCTCTATCATGTGTTGGTCGAAAAAAAGATGTGGTATACAAAGATCGAAGAGAAGAATAAAACTTTTAAAGTTCAGGGGATTGCTCTCGATAACCATTCAGTGGCGGATTATATGACCCGCATTGAAAAATCCGACCAATTTCAAAATGTGGTGTTATCCTCAGTAAAGCAGCATACGCTGAAGGATAAAAGCATGAAGCTTAAACAGTTCGAGGTTAAATTTCAGAATAAGCCGGTGCAAAAACAAGTGGCAGAGGGTAAAAAATAATGGCAAAAGAGAACACCAACACCAGCGGCTTGGCCCCCATTCTGCAAAAGGTAGAGAGTCTGACCAAACCTCAGAGAGTGGGGATCTATATCGGCACGCTGGTCCTAATTATCGGATTGTCCATTTGGCTTCTGTTCTACCCCAAAAAGCAGACCATCGACACTTTGAATGTGCAACTAAAAAAGGCGCAGACAGAGCTGGCAAAGGCGAAAAAAAATGCCGAAGAACTGAACGACTGGCGAACAAGAATGAAGAGAAAGCAGGTTCAGTATGAACAAGTTATGCAGGCACTTCCGGAAAAAGAGGAGATTCCATCCCTGCTGGCGGGTATCTCGCAGGCGGGCAAAGACGCCGGGCTGGAATTTTTGCTTTTTGAGCCCAAGCCGGAGTCCGATAAAGAGTTCTATGCTGAGATTCCAGTGGACATCCAAGTCAGCGGCAGTTTCCATGATGTCGCCGTGTTCTTTGATAAAGTCTCCAATTTGCCGCGTATTGTGAATATTCGGAATGTTGTAATGGTGCCTGGAAAGTCAAAAGATGCCAGTGGCGAAATCGCCACGACATGCCAAGCTGTGACCTATAAGTTTATCGAATCAAAAGGTCAAAAAGAAGCGGGCCGTAAAGGTGGACGTAAAGGTCGAAAGAAATGATGGGTGGACAGGATATGAAGAGCAATGCAGCAAGAGTATGTATAATTACCATCTTTATATTGGCGATAGTAAATCTTTTTGCCTGCAGCGAAGAACCACCGCCTGCTCCTCAGACTCAAGTTGTGAAAAAGAAAATAAACGGGCAGCAAAAGCCTAAAAGTCAACCTGTGGAGACGGTCGTGCAATCGAAGACAGCCCAGGCCAAAGGCAGCCCAACGGACACAAAAGATGCCCCCGCCATTGAGCAACCTGAAAAGGGGGAAATATTGGAGTCGGAGCTGGTGAAGGAGTCCTTGGCATCTACCAGCGCATACAACCCCAAAGGACGCTTTGATCCCTTTGAACCCCTTTTTAAAACTGAATCGGAACAACAGTCTGCTGTTGCCAAAACAAACCGTAAAAGGCGAATTGCCAAAACACCGTTGGAGAGGATAGCGCTGGGCCAGCTAAAGCTTTCGGCTATTATGCGCACGGCCAAAGGCAATAGCGCCATTGTCGAGGATGCCACCGGAAAAGGGTATCTCATCCGAAAAGGAACTTACATCGGCCTGAATTCCGGCCAGGTGATCAAAATTGAGAAAGATCGTGTGAGGATAGAAGAAGAGAGTGAAGATATATCTGGAGAATTACGCATAGAGTATACCGAGCTTAAACTTCAGAAACCTGCTGGAGAGCTATAAAATGACATTAAA
The DNA here is from genome assembly GCA_050118795.1 of Desulfobacteraceae bacterium. GTDB lineage: Bacteria > Desulfobacterota > Desulfobacteria > Desulfobacterales > Desulfosarcinaceae > JARRKU01. The sequence continues at coordinate 2,826 of JASFKE010000506.1, forward strand.
AAAAGTAAACATGGCGGTGGCAACTTTTCTTTTGTGGGGTCTCTATTTTATAGGTGGTTGCGCCACGCAGTCCGAACCTGCATCGGTACAAGATCAAAAGCAGTCTGCCCCCACGGTAATGATCGATTCGATCACGTCGTCACAGACCCAGGATGCGACACAAGTAACCATCGCCGGCAACGGTCCGCTCACTTTTTCCTCTTTCAAAAAGCCGGATCCGCCATCTGTAATCCTCATTTTTCCGGCCACTTCGGTGGGTCAGGTGTCAACTGCCCAGGCATTGGAAAGTGATCTGATTGAGAACGTGGCTGTCAGTCAAGGTAATGGGGGCGGCACTGCTCGCGTTGAATTCCAATTGGCTGCAGATGCATCATATTCTGCAAACCAGCACGGTGATGAGGTAAGGCTTATTTTTAACCGGCCGAAAGAAATGGTTACCGAAACCAACATTGACGCACCACCATTAACGACAGCCCGTAACGCAACGCCGACCGCGGTTTCCATGCAACCTACCAAAGAGGCGCCCGTTGAAGAGAAATCCGGTCCTGGCTCCGTCAATATCCCTAAAAGTACTGCTTGGGTGAATAAAATAGATTTTTTAAGTGAAGCCGGGGGCAAATCGACTTTGGTGTTGGGTACAACCCATGCCGTGGCTTACCGTGTCCTGAAGATCAGTCCAAAAAAGTTCGAGATTAAAATGCTCAATACGCGCATTCCATCTTATCGCCAAAGAGCATTGATCACCACCCGGTTCAATAGTGCCGTAGATCGTATAGTGCCCTATCAGGCAGCCAAACAAAAAAATGAAACGTTGGTTTCCATAGAGATGCGTGAATCCGTACCCTACTACATGGAGCAGACCGACAACATGCTGTTGGTCCACTTTGAGGCATCTTCAGTTCCCCCCAGACCGATGGCGCAGGCTCAGCTGCCCGCCTGGAAACAGACGCTTTCCAGTGACCAGCCGGTGGGAGGTCCGGGGCTTGTGTCCGGCCAAGAGGCTCCAGGGGCCGGACTTTCCGAAGAGAGCGTCTCCCAAGCCATGGTGGACGCGCCTGATTATTATCATGAGTTGAGCCCAGAGGAGGATACAGAGCTTAGGTCTCTTCTTTCACCCCGGAAAAAGAGGTATACAGGG
>JASFKE010000507.1:0-3962 GCA_050118795.1 Desulfobacteraceae bacterium
GGAGGCCTGCTGGCCGGGTTCGTCCACCGGAAGAAAATGAAACAGCATGCCGCCATACATAAATCCCGTTTCAGTACTGCTGGCCAATATGGGGAACGCAGCCCAGCGTTGCTGTTTTTCTTCCGTCTCAACCTCCGCCATATCCGAAGCGTCTGTTTCAGCCCCGGGCTCATCTGCCCGGAGCGGCAAATACGAGAAAGCGACAAGGGATAACGTCGTTAGTAAGACAAGGCCGATCTTTCCAAGAGATGTTTTTTTCATTTCCAGGATCCTCTTCAAATGTGCTCAACGTCTAAAAACCTTTGTATGAAATAAATATCAGAACCGGGTCTCATAGGGGGAACGGGAGCACCCCATTTTCTTCAAGGCGCCTGTTGGAAGGCATTTTAAAACCTGTATATTATGCATTGATGAGGATGATTTGTAAAGAACCGAAGTCAGAACGAAAACAGGACGTTGACTCTGTGGCATCGGCCGCGAATTTAAGTGGCGGCGGCACATCGACAATCGTTCAAGTTTTTTCCTGTTGCAAAACAGGGGTTTGATCAAAAAAAATTATGGAAATCACCCTTATGCGCCGATGGCTGCCGGAGCAGATCCGTTCAGCTGACCGTGAGAGACGGTGGCACTCTTTACTAAGGCAAATACCTGCTTGCCGGGTGACAGGGCCAGCGTGCGCCTGGCGCGTTCGGTGATCCTGGCAGTCAGCGGGCAGCCGATGTCCATATGAACGTCCAGCCAATCTCCCGGACCGTTTGAGATCGTTTTCACCGTTCCCCGGAAAATATTTTGGACGCTGGTTTCCCGGGGCTTTTGCAAAGCGATGGCGACGCTGCGGGCTGCGATGCGCACTCTTACCCGGCTGCCTGTGGAGGCGGTCACTTGAGGAACCCAGATCACCCCGCCCTGAAAACGAAGCCGTGTCAGTCCGTTCAGATGTCCATCCACCGTGGTGGCCACAACCGTTCCGAGGTCTTCGGCCCCGGTCAGCCGCTGCAGGTCGCTCCGGCTCATCAGCTCTTCGATGGGACCCGAGGCGGCGACACCTCCCCCATCCATCAGCACCATGGTATCGGCCAGATTGAGAACCTCTTCCAGGGAGTGGCTGACATATAAAATGGGGGTCGACAATTCGCCGCATAGTCGCGATAGAAAGGGCAGTACTTCGGCTTTGCGGCGACCGTCGAGGGAGGCCAGCGGTTCGTCCATGAGCAGAAGACTCGGGCTGGTCAGCAAGGCCCGCCCGATGGCAATGCGTTGTTTTTCTCCTCCCGACAGCTTTGCCGGTCGTCGATGGAGCAAATGGCCGATGCCCAAGAGATCCACTACGTCATTCAGTGCCACCTGACGCCCGCAAGGCGGTGTGAGACGCATGCCGTACGTCAGATTGGATTTTACCGAAAGATGAGGAAAGAGGCGTCCGTCCTGAAAGATGTAACCCATGCGCCGCTTTTCCGGAGGAACGTGGATACCTTGGGCAGCATCAAACAGCGTCCGCCCGTTGACGATGATGTGGCCCCGGTCCGGTCGCACCAGGCCGGCCACCATGTTGATCACCGAGGTTTTTCCAGCGCCGGATTGACCAAATAGGGCGGTGACGCCGAGATCCGGCGCCATGAAGGATACGTCGACCAGAAACGCTCCCAGCTGTTTGGTTATCTGTAAATCCAGCATGGGCTATCCTTTGATGTAGGCGGCAAAACGGCGTGAAAGCGCTTCCGAAGCCACCAGCGCTCCCATGGCGATGACAACCGAGAGGATGCACAGGCGCATGGCGCCGACCTCGCCGTCGGGTACCTGGGTCAGGGTATAGAGGGCCAGGGGCAGGGTCTGGGTTTCACCGCTGATGTTGGAGACGAACGTAATCGTCGCGCCGAACTCGCCTAAACTGCGGGCAAAGGCGAGGATAAAGCCTGTGAGAATGCCCGGGGTAATCAGCGGCAGCGTTATGGTGAAGAAAACCCGCACGGGGCCGGCGCCCAGCGTCCTGGCCGCCGATTCCATACCGCGATCGACGTTTTCGATGGAGAGCCGGACCGCTCGCACCATCAGGGGAAAGGCCATGACGGCCGCTGCCACCGCCGCCCCCTTCCAGTTGAAGGCCAGGGTGAGTCCCGTCATCTCATACAACCAGGCGCCCAAAATTCCTTTGCGTCCGAAACCCACCAAAAGGAGGTAGCCGATCACCACCGGCGGGAGCACCAGAGGCAGATGGATCAATCCGTCGAGGATCGATTTGCCTGGAAAAGTGAGGCGCGCCAGCATCCAGGCCGCCAGCACGCCAAGGGGCAAACTGCCGGCCACCGCCCAGGCCGACACCCAGAGGCTCAGTTTAAGGGCCTCGATTTCAATGGGGGAAAGCGTCCAGACCTGCATCAGCGCACCGTGAACCCGTATTTTTCGAATACGGCTCTGGCTTCCGGGGACCGAAGCAACGCCATGAACCGGTCCGTAGCCGGCGATCGCCTGCCGGCAACGACCGCCGCGGGATAGATAATGGGCGGATGGCTGGTTTGAGGAAAGGTCCCCACAATTTTCACTTTTTCGGTAATCGCGGCATCCGTGGCATAAACCAATCCGATTGGGGTCTCGCCCCGCTCGACCAGCACCAGGGCAGCGCGGACATCCTTCGAGCGAGCCACATGATTCTCGATGGGAGTCCACGCGCCGAGGCTCTCGAGGGCTTGTTTGCCGTAGATGCCGGCCGGCACATGGTCGGGGTCGCCCATGGAGAGACGGCTGTCGCCGATGATCTTCAGAAGGTCGAATCCCGGTGCGATCTGAATCCGGTTCACGCTGCTGTCGACCGGAACGATCAGAACGATGCGGTTGCTCAGCAGGTCGATGCGGGTGCCGGTTTCGATCATCTGCTTTTCTTCGAGATAGTTCATCCACTTCACGTTGGCCGAAAGATAGACGTCCGTCGGCGCGCCGTTTTCAATCTGTTTGGCCAGGGTGGACGAAGAAGCGAAGGAAGGCCGAAAGCTTATGTGGTTGCGTTGAGAAAAGATACCACCGATTTCAGTCACCGCATTGGTCGTCGATGCAGCGGCAAAAACCGTCAAGGTTTCGGAGGCAGCGAGCACAGTGCCGGAGATCCCCATCAACAGCATGATTATTGCCACTATTTTTTGATTTTTCCAGCAATTGTCCTTCATCGTTGTTTCCTTTATATGAACATTAATCAAGAAAAGTTCAAGTGAATGAGCTGCGATACGTTATAACGTTTATAGCGTCCATTTTGATAGCGTACGCAGTCATCAAGCGTCAACGCTGATTTTTGAACAGCACAGAACATGCCAGGCCATCCTGTCGGCAACAACCGCTTGGTTTTTCGACGGTTTTCAGGATCGGTCGGAACAAAACAGTCGGAATCAGAGATGGAAAAAGATTCAAAATTGTCTAATGAGTCTTCAAAAATGTAGGGTGGACCGTGATGTTTACCTCTTGACAATGGCCAGCCCCTCTATTTAAGGTTGTCGAGCTGATTTGGACCGAGCTGATACTGTAAAAAGCTCCCATGCGAGCACGTCAGCTTTGATTGATGAAAACATTGGCCAACCGCACTCATCGTTTAACGGTACCTTCACCGCGTTTGTATTGCCCGTCGGATGTGCCTGACGGTTTTCCTGCCACATCTTTTTCAATCCATTGGACAATGCCCCTTAAATGGGGGCTTGCCGAGGCGGTGCATCTTTCATTTTACTTTACTTCCGGACTACTTCTCTTTTTATTCAAGCGATTCAATGAAAGGAAGACGATCATGAAGCAATCTGTTCGCGGGTGGCCCAGGCAACTTGTTGCCTGGGTTGCGTAGCAACAAGAGGAGGAATTTTCCAACCGGTTTGATATCGATTGACTTGGCGAGATCAGCAAAAAATACCGGTGTCCGAACGGATAAATAGATTATTGCAGGCACCATCTTAGCCAAGACCTCCTGGCCTTCGGCCACCGGCAATTCT
>JASFKE010000508.1:0-3959 GCA_050118795.1 Desulfobacteraceae bacterium
TAGGAGGATACGCTAACAGAATATTGGAAAAGGGCCAATATGCGTCCCTTACTAACAACAATAAGGAATTACTGATCTATACCCCGCAAGAGAATCCATCTCTTCTAAAGACGGCCCCCTTTAATCACGGGTCAGTCGTGACCCAACACAACGATGCGCATCATTTTCAGATTGAGAACGATAAAGCGCCAAGGCTGCCAAAGTAAATTACTCCGCCAGAACAATGTCATACGGGTGGGATACGGCGGATAGGACGCATCATCATATGCTCGAATTTTTCTATTCATACAACCTCCATAATCAGTTGGCGTCGAATAACTTGTCTGAAATCTTATTTATTTTCAGCGTGTGTACTTGCAGACTGTATGGGTGTGTAAATAAATATAAGAAGCTGATTTTTGTGACGCCGAGTATGCCATTGCGGCGCTTGTGAGTCAATGCTTTCGTCCGAACTTGATGCCCAGTTTGTTCATCTTGTTTCTCAGCGTGCTGGCATTGACACCGAGCAGGTTTGCAGCGCCGTTGGGACCGTGCACTTTGCCGCCGGTTTTGACCAGCACCTTGTTGATATGGGCCGTGACCACATCATCCAAAAGATAGGGCCCCTCTTCGGTTTGGGTTTCGGCCGGTCTCTTGCAGAGCTGTTTGTGGCCCAGATGGTCAAAGGAGACAGGCCCCCGGGGATGTAGAATGAGGGAGCGCTCGACGATATTCTGCAGCTCGCGGACATTGCCGGGCCAGCGGTAATCGGTCAGCCCCTCCAGGGCGCCGTCGGCAAGCTTGGGTATCTGCGGCAGGTTCAGATCCCTTGCTTTTTGTTGAATGAAGTAGTCCACCAGGGCGGGGATATCGTAGAGGCGGTCGCGCAACGGGGGAATCGTGATGGGAAAGACGTTCAGGCGAAACCAGAGATCTTCCCTGAACTCTCCCTGCCGGACCATTTTCTCCAGGTCTCGGTTGGTGGCGGCGATGATTCGAAGATCGAGCTGAACAGGGGCGGTGGTGCCGATCCTCTCGATCACTTTGTCCTGCAATACGCGCAGCAGTCGAACCTGGGCCTGGGGCGGCAGTTCGCCGATTTCGTCCAGAAAGATCGTTCCTTTGTCGGCCCGTTCAAACCGTCCCCGTTTCTGGGCGAGCGCCCCGGTAAAGGCCCCTTTTTCATGGCCGAACAGCTCGCTGTCGATAAGGTTCTCCGGAATTCCGCCGCAGTTGACCGCAATGAACGGCTTCTTTCGGCGCGGCGACAGCTGGTGGATGGCATTGGCAATCACATCTTTTCCAACCCCGGTCTCTCCCAGCAGCAGTACCGGGCTGTTGATGGCCGCCACCTGCCGCACGAGTTCCATCACACCCCGCAGCCCAAAATCGGCGCCGACGATGTCACTTCCCAGTTTTCGACTCAATTCCGAGTGAAGATACCGGTTGTCGTCGGCCAGAAGATTTTTCAGCTGCATAATGCTCCGGTGCCTGATGGCGTTGGACAGTGCGATATAGAAGGGCTCCCGCAGCGCGGCCAGCATTCGGGCATGCTGCCGGGTGTATCTGCCGGTTCCTTCCGCCGTCAGGAAGTAAGCTCCAAAGGGCTCCCCCTCGATGATGAGCGGCAGCCCCAGGATAGAGGAGATGGGAATTTTCAGTTTGTCAAATATATAGAGGGATACGTCATCGGGTTCGTTTTCAAAATGGATGAAATGACTCGGATCGTCTTCGGTGCAGGCTCTCATGGATTGAGCCATGCGCTTCGCCTCTTCCGGAAGCGGTAGAGGAAAATTCTGGCTCTCGCCGCCCCTTTGGGACGCCTTGGCGATAAAATGCATGCAGTTCATTCCAGGTTCATACAGTTGTGCATATATCCGATCCAGCGGCATCCATTGCTGCAGGACCTGGAAAGCTGCAAAAAGTGATCTCTCGATATCCAGATGTCCGCAAATGGCCAAGGTGGCTTCTCTGAAAAACGTGCTCTGTTCCATGATCGCGTATCCATGTAAAATGATTTTCTACTGGTTCGGCGGGGGAGTTACTACCGAATTAATCAATATGTAATTATATTCTTGTTTCTATAACTTTTTTTTCACACCCGCTTGAAAAACTATTTCCCATCGCATCCTGGCCAACGATGGTAGCTGTCCATATCGCAATGATTTATTTGGTAAAATCCCATAATCGAAAGTATTTTTTTTCCACCAGGCATATTATTTGCTTAAAGAGAGCGTAATTCTCTTTCCATGCAATGCCTTACCCAATAAGTGCATAGTTATATCCTCTATGAGGAAGTATGTGGGAAACGGAAGTTGAACTGCGTTTATAGCTGACAGGCCATTTGACAACAACACCAAAAGAAAAGGAGCTGAAAATGAAACGATTTTTATTGTTAGCGGTCATGTTTTTACTAGTGGGCGGCATGGCAAATGCCAATATGATTACGCTGGACGGTACGGTGGCCGATTCAGGGTTGCCGGGATCAGTCGATTATCAGTATTTCACTATTGATATCGCAGATTGGGTTACTCTTGAAACTTTTACCGATGCGTTCGATCCTGAAATGTATCTGTTCGTTGATGATGGAGCTTTGGATGGCAGCGATTATCTTGAATCGGATGATGATAGCGGAACTGCTTCGGCGTACGGATATTATAATTCATTCATAGAGATATTTTTAAATCCTGGATCCTATATCGCCGCGGTTGCCGATTATGAGCTTTCTCTTCTAGAAGCTGTGAGTGGAATTAACGACTCTACTGCTATTGGCATAGGGACCGGCAGCTATCAGCTTCAGATTTCTGCAGGGCAGGCGACGGTTACTTCGGCGGCGCCCGTTCCCGAACCAGCCACCATGTTGCTGCTGGGTACAGGGCTGGCCGGTTTGGTGGGCGTGTCCCGCAAGAAATCTGCCAAAGCGTAAATTTATTGTAACTATTCAGCGAAAAAAGTGCAAAAGAAGCAAAAAAGACTTGACAGGGTTTTTTATAAAAATTCGAAATTTCAACTTCGGCCGACGTTTCCTTGAATTTGGAAATATAAACGACCCTATGGAGTCATGTGTGTAATTGGGGACGCATCGATTCTGCTCAATGATCTTTTGCCTCTTTTGCACCGCAGCGCATACCGGCTGTGAAACTCCAAATTTGAGCACTAACTTTGTCCTCTTCATCCCAAGATGGGTATATGCACAGTAACAAACCATGTTGCGGCCTCGACAATGACAGAGTGCTTGGTTGCGCTTTGAATGTCTTCGATGGGAAGAAGATTAACCAGCAAAACAGCAACTACATTAGCGCGCAGTGGGTTCTGGATATAACGCACCAGTTCCAACAGGTAGGTAAGATGGACTCATAGCGATTTTGGAACAAATGGCCGTGCTGGCGGTGCCGGAGATTATGGAACAAATGGCAGTGCTGGCGGTGCCGGAGATTAAATGATTGAGTATACCCGGCCAGCAGTAGCCGCATGATATTAGAAATCGGGACAGCACCAGTTCTTAAAAACAGATGAAATTGGTTGGGCATAAGTGCATAAGCATGACACAGTGTTTGGGTTTCAGTGAGAATACGCTTCAGCCGATTGATAAATTCGTCACAGTCCTCATCATGTCGAAATATTGATCGGTGCTCGATTCCCCGCGCCATGATGTTATGAACCATACCCGGTGCATCTGTTCTGGCTTTACGTGGCATAGGAGGATACGCTAACAGAATATTGGAAAAGGGCCAATATGCGTCCCTTACTAACAACAATAAGGAATTACTGATCTATACCCCGCAAGAGAATCCATCTCTTCTAAAGACGGCCCCCTTTAATCATGGGTCAGTCGTGACCCAACACAACGATGCGCATCATTTTCAGATTGAGAACGATAAAGCGCCGAGGCTGCCAAAGCAAATTACTCCGCCAGAACAATGTCATACGGGTGGGATACGGCGGATAGGACGCATCATCATATGCCCGGATTTTACTGT
>JASFKE010000509.1:0-3941 GCA_050118795.1 Desulfobacteraceae bacterium
CATCGAAAAGCTGCAAAAAGCCGGTTCCAGCGCCGTCATCATCAACACCCATCACCATCACCGTCAAATCGAGTCGTTTGTCGCCAACAGCACTTTTTCCATACCGATTTACACACGCCATGAGAAAAAGATCCTGGGAACCGGCGGTGGTATCCGCAATGTGGCCGATTTCTGGGAAAAGGAGAGCCTTTTGGTTATCAACGCAGACATTGTCTCCAACATCGACCTGGCCCGGGTCTGTGAATATCATCAAAACCACGCTCATCCCGTGACCATGGTGATGCATGACCATGCCCGGTTCAACTCGGTCAGCGTGGACGCCGAAGACTTTATCACCGGATTTGGACCCCGGCGACAAAACCCGCAACACCGAACCCTGGCCTTTACCGGTATTCATGTGCTCGACCGGTGCGTTCTGAATTATTTACCCCCCCAAGGGCCTGCCCATATTATCGATGCCTATACCAAAATGATCGAAGCCGGCGAAAGGATCAAAGCGCAGGTGATCCGGGGGCATCGCTGGTACGACATCGGCACCCCTGAAAATTATCAGTCAGCGGTGTACGATCATATGGCGCCGGAAGCATTCATAAAGGCCTTCGGTCACCGGCCCGCCGGCGCGCTGCAAAAGGTCCCGCTCAAAGGCGATGGTTCCGATCGTCGCTGGTCCCGTATCCATGACACGGAAAACTCTCTGATAGTGGTGGAGCACGGCATACGCTCGTCAACCGGTGTCCAGGAAGTAGACGCATACGTCTCCATCGGCCGTCACCTGGCGGCACATAGGGTGGCTGTCCCCAAAATCCATGCCCACGATCGTCATGCCGGCCTGGTATTTAATCAAGACCTCGGCGACACCCATCTTCAGACCTTCATCGGCAAAATGGATGCAAATGAAAGCTGCAAACACTACCAGGCGGTCATCGATCAATGGATTGTCATGGCGGTGGAAGCCGGCAGAAGCTTTGATACGGTATGGACCTATCAAACCCCCTACTATGATGCCCAGGTTGTGCTCGACAATGAATGCCGCTATTTTACCCAGGCCTTTGTCGAAGGTTACCTTGGTTGGCCCCCGGCCTATGAAGAACTGCGGCAAGAGTTCGAACAGCTGGCGGAAAAAATCATGCAGGCCGGGATAGCCGGATTTGTCCACCGTGATTTTCAATCACGCAACATCATGATTCAGGGTGAAAAGCCCTATTTTATCGATTTTCAAGGCGGCCGTCTGGGTCCTATCCAATACGATCTGGCATCTTTGCTCATAGACCCCTATACGGATCTGCCCGGGCCTGTTCAATCACAGCTGTTGGTGTATGCCGTTGAAAAGCTACGAAACTGCATCGAGTTCAACCGGGATCAATTTCTCAAAGGCTATGGGTTCTGCGCCGTTTCAAGAAACCTGCAAATTTTGGGCGCCTTCGCGTTTCTAAGTCGCATCAAGGGTAAACCCCACTTCGAAACCTATATCCCAATAGCCGCCCGGAGCCTGCAGCGCAATTTAGCTTGCCTCAAAGGCCTATCACTGCCAAAATTAGAGAAGATCGCGGAAAAAATCGTCCATGAAATAAATAACAAATAACTGTTTATAAACTTAAATTAGATGGAGGCGTGGCATGAATCCCACCAACGTCATGATTAACGGACTGCCCGGCAATGTAGCCCAGGTCATCGCAACCCAAATGCTTGAAGATGATCGTTTTTCGGTCATCCCGTATTCATTTACCGGCCCTGAAATAGAGATTAAACACTGTCATTTAAATGAAACCGCCATCGAACTTATCCCCCCATCGGCCTTGAATGATCGCATCGATACCATAAAAAACAACCATGCGCCATTTATTAGCATCGATTTCACCCACCCCACAGCCGTAAATGCCAATGCCGAGTTCTATTGTCGACATCAGCTCCCCTTTGTCATGGGCACCACCGGCGGGGAGCGTGAAAAACTTTTCGATACCGTGGTCCACTCCACCAATGCGGCCGTCATTGCTCCGAACATGGCCAAACAGCTGGTGGGCTTTCAGGCCATGATGGCCCATGCGGCGGAACACTTTCCCAATCTATACAAAGGCTACCAATTGACCGTGCGCGAGAGCCATCAAGCCGGCAAAGCGGATACCAGCGGAACAGCCAAAGCCATGGTGGGATATTTCAACAAAATGGGCGTTGCGTTCAGCACCGATCAAATCCAGAAAGAGCGCGATCCCGAACGCCAATGCAACATGTGGGGTATCCCGGCTCAACACCTCTCCGGTCACGGCTGGCACACCTATACCCTGACTTCAGCCGATAAAAGCGTCAAATTTGAGTTCACCCACAATATCAACGGCCGGGATATATACGGCGAAGGGACCATGGATGCCGTCCTCTTCCTGGAAAAAAAATTGGCCGAAGGCGCTGAAGGAACAGTGTTCTCCATGATCGATGTCCTCAAAGCGGGCATCTGAGCCCCAAACCTGCCCCCCCAAAGGTTGCTACAAAGATAGAGTAAAAAAAAAACGATTATCTCTCTTAAAGTTCGCCAGATAATGGCCGATGTTAACAGTGCCCATTGGCGGATGGTCATGCAAAAAAGATGAGGCTGATGCCATATTTGAATGGAAAACGGACCGACCTTTCTCATCAAGGGGCTGATATATTAAAACATAAACAAGGACGTCTCTTAAAAACTTGGAAGGTGATGGAATGATCGACCCAAGCTATATCAAACCCTTTGTCGTAGCAGCCAAGAATGTCTTTGAAACCATGATCGAAGTCCCCTTCAATCTGGGAAAACCCACATTGAAAACAGGCAGCCAAGTCCCGCCCCATGAAATCAGCAGCATCATCGGGCTCTCCGGCAATGTGACCGGATCGGTGGTGATCAGCCTCTCCCATGAGGTGGCCTACCTGCTGGTATCCGCACTTGTGGGAGACGAAGTCACCGAACTGGATGATGACTGCATCGACGCCATTGGCGAAATATGCAACATGATCGCTGGAAACGCCAAAACAGACTTCCCGAGCGAGAACAACTCCATATCGACCCCCAGCGTCGTCATCGGCAAACACAAAGTCAGCTACCCCTCAGGCCTGCCCATCATCACCATCCCCTGCATCACCGACAAGGGAGAGATGTTCATCGAAATCGCACTGAAAGCGAAAGACGAATAGAGCGCCCGGGTAACGGCAACACACTGCTTTGACAAAATAGATTACGAATACGCAAAACGGCCATTTGATCAATCAATGGCCGTTTAATGGTTATTAGCACATTTGCGCAACCTTTTTTATCCGAACCACAGCGTCACTCAATTTCCCTGACAATATCCAGTGCTTTTTCAAGGGCAAGATCGAGCTTTTCCGGCTGGCTGCCGCCGGCTTGGGCCATGTCCGGTCGCCCGCCGCCGCCGCCGCCGACCAGGGCGGCCAGCTCTTTGACGATCTTGCCGGCGTGGTAGCGGTCCAGCAAATCCTTGGTGACGATTACGATGAGCAGGGCCTTATTACCGTGGGCGCTGCCCAGGATGACGATACCGGATTTGATGCGGTCTTTGAACCGGTCGGCCAAATCTCTCAAAGCGCCCGGTTTGTCCACGGCCACTTTTTTGGCCAATACGCGGACGCCGTTGACCTTTTGAATCTCTTCGTCTCCGGATCCGGCTTTGGCTTCGGCCAGGGCGGATTTAAGTTTTTCCACCTCTTTCTCAGATGCTTTGTGGGCCGACAACAGAACTTCAAGCCTGCCTGCAACGGCTTCGGGTTTGGTGCGCAGCATCTGTCCGCACTGCTGTGCGGTTTGGGCCAATTGTTGGACAGCGCTGACGGCCCCTTCGCCGGTCAATGCTTCGATGCGCCTCACCCCTGCTGCCACACTGGTCTCGGCTACAATTTTGAACAGGCCGATGTCGCCGGTACGCTGGGTGTGGGTGCCGCCGCAAAGCTCTTTGGAGAAGTCG
>JASFKE010000510.1:0-3935 GCA_050118795.1 Desulfobacteraceae bacterium
CAAGGTGCGGCCCACCAGAACAAGGGTTAAGGTGAGCAGTCGGTTACCTTCGGCGTTCAAATGTTCTTCGTTTTCAAAAAAGGTGTTCAGCAGCAAATTGGTTTCGGCCGTTATTGAAGAGAGCTCCCGTTCTATCAGAGCGTTGGTCGTAACATCATTCATGTCATCGACAATCACACCTTCTATCAATCCTTGAATGTAGTGCAAGGAGATAAATACTATCGAAACCATCAAGAAAAAAACAATGCAAATCAGGGCAGTTATTGCCAGAAGCCTGGTGCTGATGCGTGCACCGATTAATGTGGATTGTAAACGCATATCCGCTTTTCTGATTTCGTGTTGCTATTGCTCTGTCCGTACGAGTTCCGCCCCTTGCAAAATAATGGGTCTGGGTTCTATGCCCAACTCTTTCATTGTCGTCACATTGATCATTCTCTTGCCGTTTGGAACTCGCGCAATGGCAACCTGTGAAACGGGAGTGCCTGTCATTGCTTTGTACAGCATTCTTGCGGCTGTCGCGCCCTGCTCCTGACCCAGTTTGACAACAGCGCACAGAATCCCGTACTTGACATTGAAGGCATTGGTGCCTATCACTGGCTTTCCGAAAGTTTTCAATACGATCGGCAGCACATCCTTATCAGAGAGCGGCCTTCCATCTTTATCCACAATGCCTTGCATGGTCGCCGTCAGCAACGCATCGCTTTGCGTTTTAAGCTCCTCGACCATATTTATGGTTTCGCTCAATGTCGTTGGTGTAAGGTATCCGATGATTTTTGCTGAATATCCTGCTGACTCTTTTTCAATCTGTTTATGAATCGCATCGGCAGAGGGGCTGTCTTTGATGATATGGACAACGGTTCTGATTGAGGGAACCAATTGCTGTGCAAAGGCGATCGCTGGCCCGATATGCTCGCGTTCCAGGACACCCGACACATTGGATGCAGGGTAACCGTACAATTCCGGTTCGCTGTTTACGCCGCAAAACATTACAGGCGTCTTCACCTTATCCTTTAAATAAGGGACCACGAACATGGATTGGGCGTTATCATCTGCAGCAATCACACCATCCGGTCTGATCGCCTGAAACACATCGTAAGCCTCTTTGGCCTTTTGCGGGCCCTGTTTTAGAGATCTTTTTGTGTCCATGTAAAAGTACCTGATCTCACAGGTATCAGACAACTCGGATTCTATTCCTTCTCTGAGATCCCCGACCCACGGATATATTTCTCCATAACTCATTACGACAAAAACTCTGAATCGGGCTGCATAGCTTTCGCTTGAAATAAGACCGCTAACCGCCAAGGCAAAAAAGAAAAAGACAAAGTGAGAGGTTTTTTTTAACATCTTGGCTCCCTCCATTATTTTTTCCAACAAATCGTTCATCAGTGATCGTGGATCAAGCCTGTCTGTAAAGCCTCGCCAGTCTCTTTTCCGCAGTCAGGGCCGCCTGCCTGGGGCTCTTTTTTTCCGTGCAGGCATCTGCGAACATATCCACGATGATGAATTCGCTCATGGCCGCCGCCGAGGCGGTGCACGGCGGTCCGGCATAGCTGTTGGGAAACAGCCGGGATGCGCACTCCCGGAACGGGGTGATGCGCGCGTCTTGCCGCCAGGCCGGCAGGTCGTAGAATTGCCTGAGCGCCTGGGTGATATAGCCCTGGGAGCCGCTGACCCAATCGCCGTATTGCTCGGCCTCGAACATGAAGGCCAGGTAATGCCGGGCGGCGTTGGGTACCGGCGAATGCTTGAAAATAAAGCCCATGCTGACGGCCTGCAGTTCCGCCGGGCGCCCCAGCGGTCCCACCGGCATGTTGGCCACCGCCAGATCCGCATAGATTTGCTCAAAGTTGTGTTTGGCCTTATAGACAATACTGGACGCGTTATTGGTCACCGAGATCTCTCCGTTTAAAAATGCCTTGTTGTTGTCGGGATCGAGCCATTGTTCCACGCCTGGAATCATGGTCTCAAACAGCTCCCTGGCCGCATTCAGGGCTTGAACGGTCTCCATGCTGTTGATGGCCACGGTCTTGCCATCGGCCTCGACAGCCTTGCCGCCAAAGGACCACAGCCACCAGTGGGTCCAGGTGTTGGCATCGCCCACAGCATGGCCCAGGGCAAAACCGGTGTAATGGCCTTTGGATCTCAACGCCTTGCAGCACCGGATCAACCCCTCGATATTTCCGGGCAGGGCCTCGAACCCCGCCTCTTGGACCCTGCTTTGGCGGTAGTTGATACATGTACCGCCTACCCGTATGGGCAGGGCGATCCAGCGTGCGGTCCTCATGGCACGGCCGTAGATTTCACAAATGGGATACCATCCGCCATATTTTTTCCCTAAATATTGGGCCAGGTCGGTCAGATCGATAAGCCTGTCAGGATACAGGTGGGGGTCATCGTGCCATCCGAACACGATGTCATGCCCGGTTCCGATGGTCGCCTCCAAAGCCGCCTTGGGGCGGATCTGCGTCCAGGAAAGAAAGTCGGTTTCCACGCGCCCGCCGGTCAGCTTTTCCCAGCGTCTGGTGTTTTCCAGCCAGATCTGCTTTTCGCTCCGGACAAATTCGCTCCAGCGCAGGACCTTGACCACGGGGTTGGGTTCGATCCGGATATCCGGCGGCCTTATCTCCCCGGCCGCGACCGCTTTTCTTGTCAATGGCACTGCTGAAACAATACCTAAAGCGGTCAGTTTGGCCATGCCCCTGGCCGACGCCTTGAGAAACTTCCGTCTTGAAATACCTTCTGAAGAAGTCAAGTTCATGAAGTTGTTGATCACATCCATCGACACCTCCCCGTCATCTCTGTGGTAGAGCAAAGTAAAACGTCGCGCCCTGGTCCGGCTTGGCTTCGGCCCAGGTACGGCCGCCGTGCCGGGCGATGATGCGGCGCACACTGGCCAGCCCGATGCCGGTGCCCTCGAATTCATCGGCCCGGTGCAGGCGCTGGAACACGCCGAAGAGCTTGTGTTCATAGGTCATGTCGAACCCCACGCCGTTGTCGCGTACAAAAACGACTGCCTCGTTCTTTCTCTCCGGCGCACATCCGATTTCGATCTTCGCCTGCTCCCGCGGGCGGGTAAATTTTAAAGCGTTGGAGATCAGGTTGACCAGCACAATGCGCAGCATGGCACGATCGCCGGCCACCATGGGCAGGTCTCCCACTTGCCAGGAGATCGTCCTGTCGGCTGTCTCGGGCCCCAGTTCGTCGATGACTTCGGCCGCCAGGTTTTTCAGGACCACCGACTGGTGAGACAGGGCCTGGCGCCCCATGCGCGAGAAGGAGAGCAGGTCCTTGATCAACTGCTCCATTTTTTGGGTCGCGTCGCAGATGGCGTCCATGTGGCGCCGTCCCTGTTCGTCCAGCGCCGCTTCGGATCTCTTTTGAAGCAGTTCCACAAAGCCGACGATATGCCGCAAGGGCGCCCGCAAGTCGTGGGACACCGAGTAGGCAAACGCCTCCAGCTCTTTATTGGCTGCTTCGAGCTGCACCGTGCGATCTGCCACCCGTTGTTCGAGTTCCTGGTTGAGTCTGCGAATTTCCTCTTCCGCCCGTTTTCGTTCGGTAATATCGACGACAAATCCTTGAAAATAGTGTGGCTCCTGACTTTTGTCACGGACCGCTTTGACACTGATCATGGCCCATATAACGTCTCCGTTTTTCTTCTTGAGCTGCGTTTCAAAACCGGACAGTTCTCCTCTTTGCGCCAGGGCCTGCCATACGGTTTTCTGATCCTGGGGGCGGCGGTAGAGTTGGTGGGCGGCATCAGTGATGGTTGCGACAAGCTCCCGCGATGATTCATATCCCAAACTTTCTGCCAAAGAGGGGCTGGCGTCCAAAAACCGGCCTTCCGGAGTGGTCTGAAAAATGCCTTCAATGGCGTTTTCATAGATGCCGCGGTACTTGCTTTCACTGCTCTTCAGGTCTTCGTGGGCCTGCTC
>JASFKE010000511.1:0-3921 GCA_050118795.1 Desulfobacteraceae bacterium
GGATTTTATCATGACGTGCGCTTATTAACTAATCCGTTGCCTGACGGCTGCGGAGATAAATTCGCTCACCATAACGACACCGAAGACCGAAATCAGCATCAGCGATACTTCCTGCCACAAAAACTGGTTGATGGAAGAGTAGAGCAGAATACCGATCCCCCCGGCGCCCACGAACCCGAGCACTGTGGATTCACGGATATTGATGTCCCAGCGGTACACGGCTGTGCCGTAAATCACCGGCAGCACCTGCGGCAGAATTCCATACCAGAGAACCTGCAGGCGCGAAGCGCCGGTGGCTTCGATGGCCTCAACGACCCCCTCGTCAATCTCCTCGATGGCTTCGGCCACCAGTTTGCCCATAAAACCGATAGAACGAAAGGCAATGGCCCAGACACCGGCCATGGCGCCCGGACCGAAAATGGCCACGAAGAGCAATCCCCACACCACCGTGTTCACGGAGCGGGATGTGACCAGGATGAATCGTCCGATGAACCAGGTCGCCGCATTGAAAGTGGTGTTGCGGGCAGCCAAAAAGGCCACTGGAAACGCGATGGCGAAGGTGACGATGGTTCCCAAGGTGGCAATCTGGATGGTTTCCAGCAAGGGGTCTATCAACTGCTTCCAGAACGAGATGTCCGGCGGCCACATACGTGTGATCAGATCCATGGCCTGTACGTGGGCGTCGAGAAAGTAAAACCAGGGCAGATCGAGATAACTTACCGCCCATGTAACCACGGCCACGGTGCACAGATAGACAAGATAGCGCAGCAGGGTCTGCCGGGGCGAAAAGCGGCGCCATATATCGGGGTATCCTTTGGTATGTTCGGTGACCATCATCGCAGATAATTCCTTACCCATGACGAGAAGAATTCGCCGAGAAAAACGATGGCGACGATAATGATCAGAATCGCCAGACTAAAGTCGTAATCATAGCGGCTGAACGACGCCGCCAGCACCTGGCCGATGCCTCCGGCACCGACGATCCCCACCACCGTTGAATGGCGCACATTGGCATCCAGGCGGTAGATGGAGACACCGAGATAACGCGGCAGTGTGTTGGGCGAGATGCAGTAGATCAGCAGCTTGGGAAAACTGGCCCCCGTGGCGCGAATGGCTTCCAATTGGCCGGGACTCATGTTTTCGATGTCTTCGGCAATCATCTTGGAGATGAAGCTCATGCTGGCCACGATGAGGGTCAAAACGCCGGCCAAAGCACCGAAACCGAAAATTTTCACAAAGAAGATGGCAATAATGATTTCATGGAAGGTCCTGGACAGGATGATGATCCCGCGCGCGATGTAATAGACCGGCCGGGGCACCAGGTTGCCGGCACCGCATATGCCCAGCGGAACGGCCAGCACCATTCCGAAGAAACTTGCCGCCAGCGCCATCTGAACGCTCTCCAGGAGCCCTTTGACCAGCAGGTTCCAGCGGCTGAAATCGGGTGGAAACATTCGGCTGAACATGTTGATGGCCCGCGGAATGCCGTTGGCCAATCGCGTCCAGTTGAGATCCAGCGTGCCGACCGACCAGAAGATATAGGCGATGGTAAGGGTGATGAGCCCGTAGCGCAGAGCCGGATGCTCGATAAGCCGTATCCGCTGCCACTGAAGATCGTTGTGCGTTGAGTTGTTCGAAATCATTAAAACGGGCTTTTATCCGGTTGCGCCTTCACGGAGCAATCCATTGTTTTTCTTTTGGGGTGTTTCCGGTTCGCTGTTTTCACCGGCCTCATCGGTCTTGCGAATGGTGGTGCTCCAGTCCTCTTCCCCGTAAATCTGGGTGAGTACCGTTTCGGTGACGTCACTGGAAACCCCTTGAAATACGATCCGGCCGTCACGCAAGCCGATGATCCTGTCCGAAAAGGTCTGGGCCAGGGCCACGTCGTGGATATTGACCAGGGCCGGCGTTCCTCGCTCATGCACCAACTCGGTCAGAAGCCGCATGATCTGGCGGGAGGTTTTGGGGTCCAGGCTGGCAGTGGGTTCATCCACCAGCAACAGTTCGGGCGCCTGCATCAGTGCCCGGGCAATCCCCACGCGCTGGCGCTGCCCGCCGGACAGGGCGTCGGCCCGGGTGTTGTGGTAACCTTTGAGCCCCACACGCTCGAGCAGTTCAAAGGCAGCAGCCACATCCGGTTTCGGGAATTTGCGCCGGTAAGCCCGCCAGAAAGAGACATACCCCAGCCGACCGGACAGGACATTTTCCATCACCGTCAGGCGGTCCACCAGGTTGTACTCCTGAAAAATCATTCCCATCCGCCGCCGGGCTTTTCGCAATTCGCCGCGACCGAGCCGGGTGATATCGAGGTCGTTGAGCAGTATCTTTCCCGACGACGGCGACACAAGGCGGTTGATGCAGCGAATCAGGGTGCTTTTTCCAGCCCCCGAGGGTCCGATGATGGCGATGACCTTGGGTTGGTCAACACTGAAGCTGACACCGTCGAGGGCGACGGTGCCGGTGGGATAAGCTTTTTTTAGATCGATGATTTCCAGCATATCGTCCAACAATTCGGCCCGCCGCTCCAATGCGGCGGGCCTGCAGAGCAAGATTGAAAGTGTAGCGGTTTTACTTTTTCTTCTTTACTTTGAGTCCCTTCAGCGCTTCCTGGCTATACACGATACCGTTAAATTGCTGTATGGTCAGAATGTCCTTCCAGTGGTCTTGATACGTGATGGGCATAAAGGTGTCGAATTCATTGGCCTTGAACTCTTTTTCCAGAGCCGTGCCGGTCCAGTCGAAAGAGTAGAATGCATACATGACTTTGCGTGCCAGATCGGGGTGCAGGTTGTGAACGAAACCATACGATGTCGTGGGAAAGGCGTTGGATTCCCAGATGATGCGCAGATCGTCGCGGTTGACCACCCCTTTGTCCGCCATGCGGTCCAGCACGCTGGAGGCCACGGGGGCGGCATCATAGTCTTTGTTGGCCACCCCGAGGATCGAATTGTCATGCTTGCCGGAATAGGTCACTTTGTAATCTTTGTCCGGCGTAACCCCCATTTTACCAAAAAGCGCACGGGGGGCCTGGTTTCCGGAGTTGGATGACGGCGTCACGTGGGCAATGTTGCGGCCCTTGAGATCGGCAACTTCTTTAATATCCGAATCCTTGTGGGTGATCAGCTGCAATTTGTACCCGTATCCCTTGGGGCCGCTCATAATGGCAAAGGGCACATATCCGGCCAGATTGACGCCGAAGCAACTGGGCCCTGTGGAGATGCCGGCAACGTGCAGGCGTCCGGAACGCATGGCCTCCACCTGGGCCGCATAGGACTCGGCGCCATACCATCGAACCTTCTTGCCCGTTTTTTCAGACAAGTACGCCATGAACTCCGTAAAAACGTTTTCATATACCGAGGGATCTTCAACCGGTGTATAAGAAAAAATCAGCACATCCGGGTCGAGCCATTGGCTTGCATCTTTAGGGGTGTCAGCCACCAGATCGCCATCTTCGTCACAATAGCGGGTATCCAAAGTCCCTCTGTTCTTGCAGTCGGCGGCCAACGCGGGTGAACCCGCAGCCAATACCAAAAAAAAGGCGACCACCAAGGTTGCTCCCGTCCATACCATACTGCTACGGCCTACCAATCGCATCATATTTTCCCCCTCGTTGCAGATAATTTTACATTTCAATTACATAAACCATAGTGTTCCGGGGATTGTGATTCATTTACCGATGACATCCCCAAAATCACCGTCAACAACCTACACGGAGAGGTTAAAGCTTGTCAAACGGTTATCCTTTTTCGAGGAGGCTCTCCATGGTTTGGATAAGGGCCACCTCTTTTCCGCGACCCAATGTCGTAGCCGCCGCCAGGCTGTGACAACCATCAGAAAAACCGCCAAGCCGATTTGTGGCCTGGGGGAAAAAGGTATCCATCCCCGGCTGCTGCCCCTTCCGGATTCGGGCCGCCAGCTGGG
>JASFKE010000512.1:0-3920 GCA_050118795.1 Desulfobacteraceae bacterium
TACTTTTTACAACATACACCGCACTGGCGACATTCGTGGAAAAGCGTTTTCAACGCAGCGGCATCGAAGCGGGCATCGGGTTCCATATTCTACTTTCTAGAAAGTCCAGAAACGCTTGGCAGGGTGTTCCAAAAGCAATGAGGCCGCCCGTTGCGAGTGCAAAATTCCGACACGGGGATAGTTCTCTTCGGCCAGCGTTTCCAAAACAGCCAGCACGGATTCGTGCAAGGCTTGAGGATTATAGCCGCCCTCCAAAATCATCAAAAGACGACCGTTGCAGGTTTCGTCAGCCATGCGGCGAAGCATGGCCGTGACCTGAGCGTACCATTTTGTCGAAAGCCGGGTCTTGCTGATTGGATCGTTCACGTGCCCATCAAATCCGGCCGAAACCAATATGATTTGGGGCATGTATTGCTCGACAAGAGCCTGCAGCACATTGCCGGCCAGGAACGTGTATTCCACATCGCTGTACTGGGGATATACCGGCACATTCACGGTGAAGCCCTCTCCATTGCCTGTCCCCATTGCAGCAGCTTTGCCTGTAAAAGGAAACAGATCGTTCTGGTGGAAAGAACAGACCAGGACATCGTTGGTATTATAAAACACTTCCTGGGTGCCGTTGCTGTGGTGGATATCGAAATCGAAAACCAGAATTCGCTTCATGCCACAGGCGCGACGCAACCATGCAGCCGTGATGGCCACATTGTTCAGCACGCAGAAACCCATCCCGCGGCCAGGCTCTGCATGGTGTCCCGGGGGCCTGGTCAATGCCATGCCCCGGTCAATTTCTCCGGAAACGATGGCTTGTGCCAGCTGCAGGCATCCTCCTGCCGCCAGAAAGGCGCAATCCAGTGTTTCGGACATCACATAGGTGTCCCTGTCATAGGAATAGGGATCGTCGGACTTGGCATAGGTCCGGATCTGATCCAGATAGAAACGCGAATGGACAGCCTCGACATCGGATATTTGTGCTTCACACGCGGGCAATCGCTGGAATCGATCACGATAACCCGGTGTATCCAAACGCTGGTAGAGTGTCCTCAAACGATCCGGATTTTCCGGTGAGTGCTGGTCGATTGCATGCCTTAACAGGCGATTGTCATATATAATACCAGGCCGCTTACTCATAGTGAAACCGGTATATCGCCTTTTCACGAAAGGTCGCTTCCGTCAATTGGAACAGATGTCCGGTGCGAGTTACCTGACGATCATCATAGGCTAGCGAGGCACAGATGGAGAATCCAAGTTTGTTCAGACAGCGCTGCTGAGGCGTGTTGTCGATATCGGTATACATTTCCACGATCTTGATCCCCACCTGATCAAAGAGATGAATAATCAAAAATTTCTGAGCTTCGGTGCCATATCCCTTGCCGCGATCGTCCGGCACGGCAACTTTCACAGAGATCACCGCTTTATCCTTATGCCCCTGCCTCAACCAGTAATGAATGGTTCCAATGGGTTTTTCGGATCGGCGCTTTTCAATCAGGAACGTTTTATCGTTTCGGTTCCAAAAAGCGTTGCCCAGAAACAACTCTTTCAAAGATTCAGCCTCATATCTTTCGGGGGTCAAGTAAGGCCCGAAAGCGATTTCGCTGTTGCTCCATGCAAGGATCAAGGGCAAATCCGTTTTCATGATCCGTCTCAGGAGCAGTCGTCGCGTATATAATTGCTCACCCAGCAATGGTATCCCCCTCAATTTCCAACTCGAACATTTACAACCCGATGGCGGCTATCGATTTCGAATGGCCTCTTCCAGGGACTTGCTCGATCCCATCAGTTGACTGAGCACCTGGACCGTCCCGGCGATGGATGACTTCACCTCATGGGAGGATTGGCGGTTCTCTTTGGAGGTGCCCACCACCTTTTCAATTTGCTGAGTCACATCCTCTCCCTTTTCACGGAGCTGGTTCGCGTTAGCGCTGACTTTCTCAACGGAGCCGGAGATGCGAACGATTTCCGAAGATATCTGGTCCATAGCCTCTAAAGCGGTATTGATGACCTCGCCGCCCTCGTTCAGCATTTTCATTCCATCTTTCATGGCTGTGATGGTATCTTTGGATTCATTTTCCACCCGCTTGACGATATCGGAGATGTCGACTGCCGATTTGGAAGAATTTTCGGCCAATTTGCGCACTTCATCTGCCACCACCGCAAACCCCCTGCCGGCATCACCGGCCCTGGCTGCCTCGATAGCGGCATTAAACGCCAGCAGATTGGTTTGAGAAGCAATATCCTTGATGATATCAACAAAACCGCTAATCTTCTCAAGCTGGGCCACCAGGTTGGCGACCATCTCGTTGTTGGACTGCATGGATTCGTTAATGCTCAACATTTTTTTGCCGGCCTCAGTGCCCGCTTTTTTTCCATTTTCCGCATCCTTTGAGACCCGGCCGGTCATTTTGGCAGCCTCTTGGGCCATATTCAGCATATCTTCTGCGGATGCCAGCATGGTGTGAACTGTGGAAGCCGAAGTATCGAGCAGTGCCACCTCGTTTTCAAGGGATTTGATCATCTCATCCATGGCACTGGAACTCTGGTCCATTTGGTTGCTGGAGTCCTTGACCAGAGACCCGACCTGTTCGCTGGCCGAACTGATCAGCCGCTCCACCTTGGTTTCAGCGGTGACGTCCACCATGTATTCGAGCCCGCCTTTGATATTGCCTTTGGCGTCTTTGATGTTGACGCTGGTGGCCTTGACCGGGATATCCCTTCCATTGATATGCGCCACGCTCTGACCCGAATTCACCGCATCTTCGCGCATGGCGCGGTCCACGCCGCACTCCTGTGTACGGCACCGCTCCATGCGGAAAAGGTCCCAGCACTTCTTGCCCATAGCCTCTTCAACAGTGGTATTGGCAATGGCAGCGCCTGCCGGATTGATATAGGTAATATTGTAATTTGCATCGACGGCATGAATAGGCGTCGGAATGGCGTTGAGATTTTCAATCTTCTCGTTGGCCATTTGCCGCTGACTCACCTCTTCGGTGATGTCCATGACAAATTCCAAAGCGCCTTTGATGTTGCCTTTGGCATCCTTAATGGGCGCGCCGGTATATTTTATGGGCATGATCACCCCTTCGGCCGGCCGGGCGATGGTCTCCTCCGAAACGATTTCGTCGGTCTGCATCGCACGGATACAAGCGCACTTTTCCGTCTTGCAGTGGGGGGTCTTGAACAGGTCGTAGCACTTTTTTCCCACGACCTCTTCAGGCGTGAGACCCAACATTCCAGCACCGGCAGGATTCATATAGGTAATGGCAAAATCCGTATCGATGGAGAGGATGGGGGTGGGGATAGCGTTGAGGTTTTCAACCTTCTCATTGGCCGCCTGCCGCTGCCTGGCCTCTTCGGTGATGTCCAGCACAAATTCCAGGGCACCCTTGATGTTGCCTTTGGCATCCTTAATGGGAGCGCCTGTATACTTGATGGGCATAATCACCCCTTCGGCCGGCCGGGCGATGGTCTCCTCCGAAACGATTCCATCACTCTGCATGGCCTTGGCGCAGGCGCATTTTTCCGTATTGCAGTGGGGGGTCTTGAACAGATCGAAACACTTCTTGCCCTCCACCTCCTCCGGTGTCATGCCCACCACGGAGGCGCCGGCAGGATTCATGTAAGTCACCGTAAATTCCGTATCGATGGCCATGATGGGGGTGGGAATGGCGTTGAGGTTCTCGACCTTTTCATTGGCGGCCTGCTGCTGGCGCGTCTCCTCGGTGACATCCAGCACATACTCCAGGGCGCCCTTGATGTTGCCTTTGGCGTCTTTGATGGGCGATCCGGTATATTTGATGGGGATGATCACCCCTTCGGCCGGCCGGGCGATGGTCTGTTCCGTCACCACGCCGTCGGTCTGCATGGCCCGGGCGCAGGCGCATTTTTCCGTATTGCAGTGGGGGGTCTTGAACAGATCGAAACAC
>JASFKE010000513.1:0-3912 GCA_050118795.1 Desulfobacteraceae bacterium
AGTGGCCGTTGATGCTCTGAACGCTGAGCCCGTTTGCCCTTATGGCATCCAGATGCCTGCCCCGGGCGATAAAGGTAACGTCATGTCCGGCTTGGGCCAGCCGGCCGCCGAAATAGCCGCCCACAGCACCGGTGCCGTAGATGCAAACTTTCATGAGACATCTCCAATACTTCTTTGAATTGACCCGCTTTGCTGATTTTGGTCAAAAGTATGTTAACGCATACTATAATTCCAGTAAATGGAAAAATAGAATATATTAAGAATTCTAATAGTTACGGACTTCAAGTGTGTATGTCCTTCCCATTTCGGGGAACTACCTATTATGCTTTATACGCTCACATGAATAGCGTCTCTGTCAAAGCAGATGAGATTATAAAAAAAAACAGCAGATCGGTACTACCGGTAAAAGCGGTAACGCAAATTCCTTGCCGCTCAGCGAAATGCATCTGCATTTTGAAATTCGCACGCAACCACACTGTGGTTTAGGGCTTGGTGGTAGAGTGAGTCCCCTCAAGTTTTACAAAAGGTGCCCTCTTCACTGCGCTATCTTACAAACATAAACGATTTCCAAGCTCACATTTGATGAACATTAAAAAAGTCCGTATTCAGTATATTTCGCCATTTCGTCGAAGGCCGAAATCCTGTAATATCTAATTTTTATCAATTACGGCCGTCACCACAACAACACGAATTCGGACTTTTTACGAAACCATCAACTTTACCGTAAAAAAAACGGCCAACCAATTTAAAAGGATATATCCAATGCGAATTGTTTTCATGTCATTAACCACTTGCCTGTATTTGATATCTTGTAGTGTTGGACTTGCGCATGAGAAAACACCGCCTGAAAATGACCATAATGATATTCAAAAATATTATAAAAAAAATTATCCGGCTGGTACTATCGATGTCAGCTCACTTTCGTTGACCAATTGCCAGAACGGGATAAATATCGGAAGAAAATTAGTCCTTGTCGCTTGCAGAAGCACCAGCTTAGATACCCCATCCGACAGTGGCCTGAGACTTTTTTTAATTCAATCTGATCAAAATGAAATACTTTACTATTCTAAAGGGGCTGGAGACAGTTACTATATGAATTATTCAATATTTCAGAAAAAAGGCATTAATCAGCCTCTGATTGTTCTCGCTGAGGTGGGGGCGGAATTTAGTTATGGTGTAAATGTGTTTATGGTCAATGGGCGAAAGATGACCTATATCGGCTCTATAGACGAAACTGTAAATATTAATGAAAATCCATCATCGGTCGTGCCATTTTTGAAAATCTCCGAATACCAGGATAAAATACAGTTTTGTTTCACAAAAGATGTTCTGGTTCTCAGCAGCAAAGGTGAGTATATAACAGTGTCGAAAAAGAAAATCAAATATAGCTACGATCTAAAATCCGGGCTTGTTAGAAGCCGGCATTAGCAGTGACAGTCATGTATCGCCATCGTGAAAGCCACAGTTCCACGAGCTGCTGAATTTGATATCATCGTCGCTGAAATCAGATTCCGGCAACATTTCTCTCTTGCATTGTCACCAATGGATTTACAGCCATGTATGATGGTGCGAGCCTTGCTTTGACGAATCTTCTATCTTACCAATCAACGAACAACACCAGTGCCAACCAAGTGGTATTTTTACCGTCGGATGATGGTGAAAACCCCTCTTTACAAACCCAGAGTTCCATCACCTCAGCCTACCAGGCTACAGTGGCATTTCCATATAGATCTGAATGGAGTAAAATACGAGATTTGTGGTCAGCTTCTACCAGCCAATGGTCAATTGTCCAACATAGCGACGATCTTCACGTTGTCCGGCATGGGCGCCGACCTCTTCCGAGTAAGCGGCAAAATCCAACTTGATTAGCCAAATATCCAGGGTCAACCCATAGGTTACATAGCCTTGGTTCAGACCGGCCCGAACCGACAGAATCTTGGGTAATTGAAGCTCCACGCCCATGTGCAGGCGCTTGGGAATGTCATCGTCCTCTTCGATGGCGCTGGTCAGGTCACGATAATCCAGAGCGCCCAGAAGCTTGTAGTTGCCAAAGCGCTTTTCAAGGGCGAGGCCGATATTGGTTTGTGTTTGCTGATCCTGGGCCTGGCCGAAATCCATTTCAGGAAGATTTTGGATTGTCAGACCAATATGCGTTTCCACCGGCCAATCAAAAGGAGGTGTGTAGAGCACTCCGAGATCGAATGCGAGGTTTGACCCATTTTCAAGGTCATCTTCGAATTGGTCATCAAAATTGTCATCGGCAATATCCGCGGCCGTGTAAGTCTCATCGAGACTCTCACGATTGATATATTTAACAGCGGCGCCGATGCGAATTTTAGATGAGGGGATCCGCCCGCCAACGCCGGCTAAAATGCCATGATCGACGATATAGCTTGTTTCGACTTCGGGCCACACAGGGTTTCGTATCTCAGCATCCAGGGTGGCTTGTCCTAAGTATCCGATCATCACGCCGCACTGCGCCACAGGAAACCCGGCATATGGAAAGAGGCTGACTCGCGCGTGTTGATGCTCGCCAACATATTTGCTTAAAAGATCCGCCACTTGCCCACTATCGTCCGTGTCGATATCCTCGCTATCATTATATAGATCAATGCTGCCTTCCGATAGCTCTATGATTGGATTGATCAACCCCAAGGAGAAAGAAGATATTTCAGCCAATCCGGCAGGATTGTAGAAAAGCGCATTCTCATCGTCGGAAATTGCCGTAAACGCGTTTCCCATTCCCAGTGGCCGAAGGCCTCTGTAAAAATTCGGATAGGCTTTGGCGAACGCATGCGAAGATAAAAATAGCGTCAAAAAGAGTCCCAGCAGACATGTAATCGTTTTCTGTTTGTTGATCAAAAAATTCATATTAATCCTTGGCGTCGGGTTTGGGGGTCTTAGATCTTAATCGTTCAAGAGATTTTCGATATAATTTTCAAGTTCTTGAATATCGATGGCATCATCGGCATTTTGATCGAAATCGTTTTTAAATTCCTGAAAATCCTCATTTAAATCATTGTCATTGCTATAGTTTTCCGTCATTGCGTCAACGGCTTCGCCGACATTGCGAATGTCATTGGTCAGATTTTCCAAGTCCTCATCACTGACATCCCCATCTTCGAACTCCGGTCTTGTATCGTATTTGGACTGAATCCCCTCTTCGGTTAATGTCAGGGAAGCATCACCGGTATCGCTGCAAATGATTTTCGCCAGGGTCATTCCTATCCGCGAAATACTCAAAAGCCCCATCTGAACGATTTGGTCATCTGTGGGGTCTTCGATAGTGTTCAGCAGGTCAATGGCTTCAGTCAGGCTCTCCAGTTTAGCGGGCACCTCCTCTGCCATCAGCAAGCCGCTGCTATCCCCCAGGACCAAACCAACCATATCGATGCTGCCTGAATTTCCGGCCTCATCGAGATCATCGATCACCTCAAACAGGTCAAAGGTATTTAAACCGGCAAGGCCCG
Organism: Desulfobacteraceae bacterium; assembly: GCA_050118795.1. Classification (GTDB taxonomy): domain Bacteria; phylum Desulfobacterota; class Desulfobacteria; order Desulfobacterales; family Desulfosarcinaceae; genus JARRKU01. Next base: position 3,471 of record JASFKE010000513.1, read on the forward strand.
CATACGCATTGCTGAGATACCCGGTGACCTCTTCGTTATCGGGTTGCTCAGCTTTAAGATCGGTGAGAACGTCAATGGCCTCCTGGTATTCTGCCTCATCAATATACATACGAGCCGTTTCGAGGCTGGCTTCAAAGGAGTCATCGTCCGAGATCCCCTCAAAGGAATTTCCGCCACAGCCGAAAAGGGCTGCCGAGAGCACACAGATCCATACAACACATAGAAACTTAAGCAATTTCATCATTTATCATTCTCCTCATACCAGGGCCCGCGCAAAAAATACGTCACATTCACAAGTGATCATGACCGTTTTAAAAAGTGCATCAGTGTCTATATCGGAAGGCGGCTGAAACACTTTACCCCATAGTTGCATAAAAAGCCTCCCCTTAAGTCCACCATGGATTAATCCCTTCAATAGTAGCAAAGCAAGCTATTGTATTAA
>JASFKE010000514.1:0-3905 GCA_050118795.1 Desulfobacteraceae bacterium
TCTCCTTTAATATCAATTTTACAATCCATAATTTTATTGTGAGGTGTATTGTGCGAAATCATGTTCAGGTGATTGTTCATTATTGCTTCGATGTTGATGACAAGGACATGCTCCAGAACACCGGATTCACCGACGAATTCAATCAACCGGTCGAGGGTGTCTTTCTTGGCGGCCAACTGTGGATTCAACGATGGTGTTTGCTTGTATTGGACCTGCTTGTGGATGGTTAGAATACTGTCGACTTCTATGGCAATGACACATCCCTGCTTTCTGGCAATGATCAGTTTTTTGTCCTCGGACACGTCATTTTCCACTAATCCATAAAATGCCCGCAGATTGATCACCGGAACGACGGCGCCTCTCAGATTCAACACCCGGCAATCAAATCCTGTGGTCGCCGGCAGTTCCATCAGATCCTTGGGTTCAATGATCTCCTGAACATCGTTCAGTTCCACCGCAAATTTCCTGCCAATGGAAAACAACAGATAGCTGTCAGCGGTTATCAAATGGCGGGACCGAAGATGTTCGCTGCTGCCCATACCTTCATCCCCTGCGGATTTCAAGCGCGCCACGGACCGTAATTCCCGCCGTTGTGATTCGATCAACTTATCGACTTGGAGCAACATGACATTCCTTCCGTCTTCACGTTGATAGATGCCGCTAACGGTTTCGTGCCCGTTGCGGGGCAACGGCATTATTGCGTCATCGGAAATGGATAGAATTTCCCGGACACTGTCGACGATCAGGCCGTACCGGAAGACGTTGGCGTCCAAAACCAAAACGCGGGTATCTTCTCCGGATTCAGGTTTTTGATGACGTGCATCCAAAAGACGGGCGGCATTAATCACGGGGATCGAATTCTCGCGAAGCTGCACAACCCCTTCGATGGCATCATTTTTGAAGACATCGTCGATTTGCGAAAGGAAAGTGATCTCCTGCACCTGATCCACGGGGACACCATACTCCCGGCCCATCGAGGAGAAAACGACAAAGCGGGAATAAGCTTGTTGGACATGCGCTTTAGCATGCTTAGTACTTCGATCTACCTCCTGCATCAGCTCTATGCTATCACCATTGCCCAGAAGGCGTTTTAAATTGAGCAGTTCCAAAGTGCGTTTCCCCTTGGCCAGCTTTATCAAATCAGAGATGATGCCTTCACCGGTGCAAAGCACAGGATGAATCGGGTCGATCGCATCGCTGCCCACCATCAGGACATCCTGTATGTCGTCAAACAAGAGTCCCAGCCTGATTTGGGAAATGCTTACAACCGCAACTTTCGCATCGGTTGCGTAATCGGTGCCCGACAGACCCAATCGTTTTTTCATGTTGATAACGGGAATGACGTCATCGCGCAGACGCATAAATCCTTCCAGATATGGAGCAGCATCAGGAAGGGGCTGAATCTTATCGGAAATGGGGGTTGCTTCCAGGACATCTTCGGCATGAATGGCAATTTCAATGTCTTTGTCGCTATCGAGGATAAACGATGCAAACCTTTGCTCACGGTTAATTCCGGAATCCATTTAGACCTCCAATAAATTGATCTGTCTTAACCTTAGTTTATCGATGGAACAGATGGAACAGATAGTGAGTCTTCACCATCTTGGTACTCATAGCAGGATTTGCTATTTGTCAGCTCTCTTTTCAAAGTCAGGGATGGAATTCAGAATCATAATGAGCTGATCTTTCCCTATCGACCGTTGCAGGTAATGCTTTAATTTTTTTTGAGAAGGCGATGACGGGCAATCATTATACTTGCAATGATTGTTGATTTTGTTCTTTTTGTCTTTTAATGAAGACCAACAATAGATCAAGATTCAATTGGGTCATAAAGCTTAAATGGTATTGACAAGCGTAATACCAATAATTATACTCATGGTATTTCTCAGAGGTGCCAAAAATGCCAAATGTAAAAACAGCAATATCGATTGAAAAACCTATTTTTGAGCAGATGGATATTCTTGCGAAAAATTTAAATATTTCAAGAAGTCGGCTTTTTGCAATGGCTGCTCGGGAATTCATAGAGCGCCATAAGAATCTTGAGCTTCTCAAACTTATTAATGAGGCATACGAAGATTCGTCTGAAACTGAACCAATGGTTACTATGATGCATTCAAATCACCATAGAATGGTAAAAGATCAATGGTAATCAACCAAGGGGATATTTTCTGGATAGATTTCAGAGCCCCTGATGGATCAGAGCCCGGCTATCGTCATCCTCACCTTGTCATTCAAAACAATCTCTTTAACCGCAGCCGGATAAACACGGTTGTTGTGTGCGCTCTGACGTCCAATATGAAAAGAGCCAGTGCACCCGGCAACGTCGCTTTAAAAAAGGGTGAGGCAAATTTACCTAAAAAAAGCGTCGTGAATATTTCACAAATTTTTACAGTGAACAAAAGCGATTTATCAGAAAAAATAGGAACTTTGTCAAAAGATCGTATCTTTCAGATTCTTCAAGGCATTAAACTACTTACTGAACCTAGAGAGGTCGATTGAAATATAGGTTGGTTTATTTTGATGATCACCGGAACCAACGCAGGGACATGCACGACAGACCGGCATCGATTTTTTCAATCTCCGTGGTCTTGACAGGCAAAACCGCATAGCCCGCCCCAGACACGATGTCAATGGTGCGTTGATATTGGGAACTGGCCAAAACCGATCCATTGATCCGCACCGCGTTTGCGGCCGGCTCTTCGCCATCCGGCACCATAATCTTCCGAAACCCGTCAAAAATTCCCGTTCGGGCCATCCGATGGGTGACCAATACCGTCTCTTGATCCAACAGCGCGCATTCGGTTTTGAAATGTAACACACCTTTGGGTGTATACACGATCCTGCCCTTGTAACCCAAGGCTTTTAGGCATTGGATCAGAGCCTCCGCTCCCGCCTGATCGGTCCTGGCGGAGAGGCCGATCATCACCGATTCCGGTGTCACCAATACATCGCCGCCATCCACATGGCCCGGCCGGGGCAGCCGCTGCACACTGCCGAAAAAACCGTTCAAGGTAGATGCGATCTCCTCGGGTTCACCCAGACGCGAGGGAGCCCCCGGTCGCAGCAGTATCGCCCCTTCGGTGAATACCAGGGCGGGGTCTTCCACGAATATCGAATCGGGATAGGATTCAAGGGCGGGCAGCACCGTCACCGCCACTCCTGCCGATTCGAGGGCGGCTATGTAGCTGTTGTGCTCCGCGTTTACCCCCTCATAGTCAGGGGCACCGCTACCGTTGGCGCTCAAGCCATGGACGACGGATCGTGAAGGTTCTCTTACGATAGCTGAATTGAAATGGTAGCAAGCCATTTTTCAAAGTCAGACCTTTTTTATAAATATTTTTTGTGATTTAATCTCTTCGTATCCCTGATTTTTATAGAAGGCATGGGCAGAGTTACGAATCTCATTAGCTCTTATGCGAATTTTATTAACCCTTTTGCCTGCCCAGGATTCTGCTTCTTGAAGAAGTTCTTTTCCGATACCTTTTCCTCGCGCTTCTTGCGCGACGATTAGACTTACGATTTCCGCATATACACCTTCTGCCAATCGGGCATCCATAAGAACACAGACACTTCCTGCGACTTTTCCATCTTTTTCAGCAACAAAAAGCTGACCGCCTTTTTTATATATTTCGTGTATATTAATGCTTAGTTGTGTTAGCTCAACGCAATACCCAAGCTCCAACATCAACCCCTGTATTGTTTTCAAATCACCATGTTGGTATTTTCTACAGGGGGAATGCCTCATGTCGTTTTATACCCTTTTTGCTATCTTTTGCAGCATTGGGGTATGAAGTCCAAGGCAATGCACGGCTCATCTCCAATCACCCATGCGTCACTGCCCGGTGCAATTTCGAATGCGTCTCCAGGCGCTATCTCCGCTTCGTTTCCGGATGGATCTTTGACCA
>JASFKE010000515.1:0-3904 GCA_050118795.1 Desulfobacteraceae bacterium
GCAGGAAATTACCAACGAGGAGATCGCCACATTTTTGGGCGGCCTGCCCAAAGAGAAGATGCACTGTTCCGTGATGGGTCAAGAGGCGCTTGAGCAAGCGATTGCATGTTACCTGGGCGAGCCCGAGAAAAAACCGGAAGGCAACCTGGTATGCGAGTGTTTTGGCGTCACCGATGCCCAAATTGAAAAGGCCCTGGCCGAGCACTCCCTGAAAACGGTGGAAGAGATTACCAATTATATAAAAGCCGGCGGCGGTTGCGGCAAATGCCATGAAAAAATAGAAGAGATCATCGCCCAAGCCAGCGGCAAAAAAGTGGATACCCCTCCGGTACCGAAAGTGTTGACCAATATTGAGAAGATCAAGCTCATCGAAGAGACATTGGAGCGGGAGATCAAACCGGCCCTGAAACAGGATGGCGGCGACATACAGTTGGTGGATGTGGACGGCGACCGTGTTTTGGTCAAACTGATCGGCACATGCGCCACCTGCGCCATGAGCCAGGTGACCCTTAAAGATTATGTTGAGTCGAAGCTCAAAGAGCTGGTTGCAAATAGCCTCGTGGTAGAGGAGGTATCTGCATGAAACCGATCTACATGGATAACAATGCCACGACACAGGTCGCCCCGGAAGTGGTCGAGGAGATGATGCCCTATTTTACACAGTTTTATGGCAATCCCTCGAGCATGCACACTTTCGGCGGCAATGTGGGAATGAAGCTCAAAGAGGCCAGGGCCAAACTGGCCAATCTGCTGGGCGCCCGGCCGGAAGAGATCGTCTACACCTCATGCGGCACAGAAAGCGACAGCACCGCCATCTGGGCGGCCCTGCGCGGCAATCCGGACAAACGCCATATCATCACCTCCAAAGTGGAGCATCCGGCCATAAAAAACCTGGGGGAATACCTCAATGAACATGGCTATCGGACCACTTTCGTACCTGTAGACGGTAAAGGCAATTTGGATCTGGACTATCTTTATGACCATTTAAGCGACGACACCGCCATCGTCAGTTTGATGTGGGCCAACAATGAAACCGGTGTCGTTTTTCCCGTTGATGAGATTGCCGAAAAGGTGGCAAGCCGCGGCATTGTCTTTCACACCGATGCCGTACAGGCCGTTGGTAAAATCCCCATTGACATGGCCGGGAGCCGTGTGGACATGTTGTCGCTTTCCGGGCATAAACTACACGCCCCCAAGGGTGTCGGAGCCCTCTATGTCCGCAAAGGGACGAAATATGCCCCCTTCTTGATGGGGGGGCACCAGGAACATGGCCGTCGCGGCGGCACCGAGAACGTGGCCGCCATCATCGGTATGGGAAAGGCCGCAGAGCTGGCCTCCGACAAAATGGCAGATCAAAATTCACAGGTTGCAGCCTTGAGGGACAAACTCGAAAAAGCACTATTGGAACGGATCCCCAACTCCATGGTCAATGGCGATGTATCGAACCGCCTGCCCAACACCTCCAGCATCGCATTTGAATATGTGGAAGGCGAAGCCATCTTATTGATGATGGATGAGTTTAACATCTGCGCATCTTCCGGGTCGGCGTGCACCTCCGGCTCACTGGAGCCGTCTCATGTTTTGCGCGCCATGGGCGTGCCTTTCACCGCCGCACACGGCTCGATCCGGTTTAGCCTCAGCATCTATAATACGGATGATGAGGTTGACTTAATAATAGAAAAGCTGCCGCCGATTATTGAGCGCCTGCGAAAAATGTCTCCATTTTGGAGCCAGGCCGCCGGCGGATGTAAAATTTAATGCGCATAGCTGACACGACCGGCATTCCCCGAACCAGGTTTGCAGGTCGTGCACCGCCACCAGCCAAAACCACACTAACAAAAAATTAACCATCGATTCCCACAATTTAACTTGACAATAAAAATGGGTTTTTTATAATGACCTCAATTCACCTCCCTCTCTGAGACTTGTCACTGAAGTGCGGATGTATCGACTCGCAGGCTCTAAATTCGAAAGTCCCCAAAAACGAATGCCCTAAAAAGAGCGACTCTAATATTCAAAGTCATGTTACCGTGTAAAGCGGTAACCGTTCATCAGAAGTGCTTCGCTGCTTTCGTGTTTTTAGTTCCACCACTGTAGTTTGGAGGACTCGTTACCCAAATTTTGCTAACCGGCGATATGTATCTACGTCTCTTGCTGGCAGGATCTAAGCGCGTCCTCCAACCATAACGAACCATAAACACGTTGTTAAGGAGAGACAAACGATGACAAAAATAACCCCGCGCGCACATACGAGGACCACCTATCAGGCCCCCATCCAATACGCTATGCTAAATAGCGAAAAATTTAATACGGCGCATACCTTTGATTTCAGCAGCGAGGGTATTTGTTATGAAGCCCCCCAAAAAATCGAACCGGACACAGACGTCTGTATCGTCATGGAGAACTATACCCCTGGAGACGCCGGACTCGAGGCGTACCACTCCTATGTGGCACGCATTCGTTGGATCAACGCGCTCCCAAAAAATGGAGGTAGACGCTACGCAGCCGGAGCTAAAATTGTCGCCCGCAGCCACGACATTCTATGCACGGAAAAACAGATTCCGAATTTGGCCTGTGACTTGTGTGGATGTCTGGAGCCCATGCACAAGATCGATCAAACCGCTGCCGGTATTTGCTTGTGCCGGCGGTGTTTAAAACATTTCAGCAATATACCCTCAGGAAAGATTCGTCAGTGCGTCGAGCGCTTCTTGATCGGTAATGTTATATAGGGTTAAGAGCCACTACGTTAATTTGCGCAGATCGAAAAGGACTTCGCAAAATGCCAAATGCGGCTATCATAGGCACGGGCAGTTATCTACCGGAAGGTACGATCCACAATGAGGCGTTGGATCAATTCCCAAAAACGGCCAAGCTGATGATCAGCCAAAAAACAGGTGTTTTCTGCCGCCACCACGCCGATCCGGAGCAGTGCACCTCGGACCTTGCCTTTAAGGCCGCGGAGCGATGTTTGCAGCGTACCGATTTTTCCCCTCAAAAAGTGAACGCTATCATTTTGTCCACATCCTCACCGGACCGGATTCAACCGGCTACGGCGACCCGTTTGCAATATCTTCTCAAAGCGGTCCGTTCATTTGCCTTTGACATCAACTCGGTCTGCTCCGGAAGCACTTACGGCATTGCCCTTGCGCAAGCACTGATCCGATCCGGTACGTGCGCCAACGTACTGTTCGTGGCGTCGGAGATCTATTCAAAAATCTTAAACCCCAAAGACTTTTCCACTTATCCATACTTCGGAGATGGCGCCGGCGCCATACTCTTCGCAGCTGCAGAGGGTGAAACCGGCGTACTGGCATCCATTCTTCGAACAGACGGCCGCGGCAGCAACACCATCTGCATCCCCGGAGGGGGCACCATGATGCCCTATGAAAATATCCCGGACGCCAAAGCCATCTACTTTCAAATGAAGGGCCGGGAAGTATTCGACTTTGCTGTCTCCAAAGGCACGGAAGTAATACAGCTTCTACTTGAAAGAACCAACACCTGCGTTGAATCCGTCAAATGCTTTATCTGCCACCAGGCCAACGTCAACATCATTCTCAAAATCGCTGAGAACCTTGGTATCACTGAAGAGAAATTCTATATGAACATGTTTCGCTATGGCAATACGGCCAGCGCGTCTGTGCTCATCGCTTTGGACGAAGCCATCAACCGGGGAGTTGTATCCGCTGGCGATAGAATCGTCACGGCAGCATTTGGCGGCGGGTTGTCCTGGGGCGCCAATCTCATTCAAATGTGACCCCTTGCACATGGGGCAACAATGTAGGAGGAAATGACCATGGAGATATCCGCAGCAAAAATTTTTCAAGAAATAGAAGAACTTTTTCCCGAATGCCGCGCAAAAGAGTTGTCACTGGAAACGGTTTTGGGAGAAATGCCGGAATGG
>JASFKE010000516.1:0-3897 GCA_050118795.1 Desulfobacteraceae bacterium
ACGGTCAGGGGTATGACATGACCCTGCACACCGGCGAGCAGCTGGCCAGCGCTGCGCCCACTTACAACGGCGTCGACCGTGAATTCAACCTGCTGATTTCATTTTTCAAGGGCAAGCAGATGCCGCCGCGGCTCAAGGAGGATTTATTGAGCTACGCCCACCCGCCGGTGGTGATCTGTCTGAATGCGCCGGCCGCTAAAAACGCGCCTCCCGCGGTATCTGTGGAAAAACCCACCGGCCTTTCGAAAGAGATTGGCAAGGGCATATCTTCCACCTCCGGCGCCGGGCTTCAATATCCCAAGATCCCCTTTGGCTTGAAAGTCAGAGTGCTGTGGGCCAATGTCAAGGAACTGATCGATGACGTTCCCGCAATGTTGCGTGGAAAAAGAGACCATCTATAGAGGGTCAGCTTCAGAGGGTCAGCTTCAGAGGGTCAGCTTCAAACAGGTCAATTGGCGGCACGCTTCTCCTTTTTCTTCGATTTTCCCAGTTTGCGGACTTTGCGCTTGCCTTTTTTACCTCGATTGTTTGACAGGGCCGATCCTCTTCCGGAGAGGCTGGGATTGGTCATGAAAAAGTGGTGCGCGTTAAACGGTTCGCCGGCAGTTTTGAGCCGTTCATAGGATCCATCGGGTTGCAGGATCCAGCTTTGCTGGTTGTCCTTGAGATTGACTTGCATGATCTGATCCATGATCTGCTGATGGACTGTCGGGTTGCTGATGGGAACCAGCACTTCTATCCGTCGGTTGATGTTGCGCTGCATCCAGTCGGCCGAGGAGATATAGACCTTGGCATGGGGTGACGGCAGTGCATACCCGTTACCGAAGCAGGCGATTCTGGAGTGCTCCAGAAAACGCCCCACAATGGATCGAACCCGGATGCGCTCCGACAGTCCGGGCAGTCCGGGGCGCAGGCAGCAGATCCCGCGGATCGTCAGGTCGATCTCCACACCGGCCTGGGACGCCCGGTAGAGGGCATCGATAATTCCCGGGTCGACCAGGGCATTCATCTTGGCCCAGATGGCGGCGGGTTTTCCGTTTTTTGCATGGTTGATTTCCGTTTCGATATCTTCGATTAAACTCTCGCGCATGTTCAGCGGCGAAATATTCAACCGCTTGAGTTTGGCCGGATGGGCATAACCGGTCATGTAATTGAAAATTTTAGCCACGTCGTGGCAGATGCTGGGGTCGCAGGTAAAATAGGATAGATCTGTATAGATCCGGGCATTGATGGGATGATAGTTCCCCGTGCCGATATGGGCATAGGAGGTCAGCTTGCCCTCCACGCGGCGCACCACCAGGCTTAACTTGGCATGGGTTTTCAGATCCAGAAAACCAAAGACCACCTGGACACCCTCGCGTTCGAGCATGCGGGCGATGTCGATATTGGCGGCTTCGTCAAAACGGGCTTTTAGTTCGACCATGGCAGTAACGCTTTTACCGGCGTCCGCGGCTTTAAGGAGCGCCTCTACGATTGGCGAGTTGACCATGGTGCGATACAGGGTCTGTTTGATCGATACGACGTCATCGTCCTGGCTGGCCTGGTGCAGGAATTGAGCGACGACATCAAAGCTCTCGTACGGGTGGTGCACCAGGATATCCTTGGCGTTGATGGCCGCAAAGCAGTCGCCTCCAAAATCTTTGATGCGCTCGGGAAAGCGCGGGATATAGGGCGGAAACAACAGATCGGGACGCTCATCGATCACCAGCTCCTTAAGATCCGCAAGACCGATCAACTCTTCAAAGCAATGAACATCCTCCCGGGGAACCGCCAATTGCTCTCTGACAAATTCCCTCAGTTCAACCGGCATTTTTTTATCGACGGTGAGCCGGACCACGCTTCCGCGCCGCCGCAGTTTGAGGGCCGATTCAAAGGTCAGCACCAGATCCTCGGCCTCTTCATCGATCTCCAGCTCGCTGTCGCGGATGATGCGAAAGCTGCCGTGCGCCATCAGCTTATAGGATGGAAACAGTTGATCCAAATGCATGACGACCAGATGCTCCAGGCGCACATAGCGCAGATCGGCGCCGGGCAGCCGGATAAATCGATCCAGATGGCTGGGCAGCATGATAAGCGCTTCCATCGCTTCGCCATCGGAGATGCTTTCCAGATTCAATACCAGCCCGAATCCGAGATTGGGGATAAAGGGAAACGGATGACCCGGGTCCACGGCAATGGGTGTTAGAATCGAAAAGATCTCGTTTTCAAAAAATTTTGTAAGCCATTTTCGATCCAGTTCCGTCAAAGATTGGGGTTCCAGGATTGAGATGCCGTTTTTCTTCAGCTCCACCAGCAGCTCATTGAAACAGCGATGTTGTTCGAGCATCAATTTGCCGACGTTCTCCCCAATGGCGTGGAGTTGTTGAGAAGTGGTCATGCCATCCGGACTGTTGCTCCGAACTCCGGCAGCCAGTTGCGCCTTCAGACCGGCGACGCGCACCATATAGAACTCATCCAGGTTGCTCGCGGAAATGGATAAGAACCGCAAGCGCTCCAACACCGGGTAGCGAGTATTATAGGCCTCGTCCAGCACACGCTGATTGAACTTTAGCCAGGATAGTTCGCGGTTGATAAACCGCCGCTGCGTGGTATGCGAAATCTGTGTGTTGGCACCGATTTCGTTTTTCTCTTTGGCTTGAACGGCAACTGTCATGGTACCCCCTGCGGTACGAGCATACATCTTGTTCCAAGAAATTCAGATCCGGTTCAAATAGATCGTTAATCAGTACCTTACAAAAAACCGCTGTGAGTCTAATTTTGAAATGTTAGGATTTTGCTAGCCTATTGCTTTTTCTTTGTGGTTCGAAGAATATGTGTACATTGAAACAAGGGCCCATAAGGATGGAAAAACCCCATGGAAACCGGTCATAAGTACGCAGCCATCGATATTGGCTCAAATGCGGTCAGGCTCCTGCTCTCGGCCGTGTTCGAAACAGACGAGGGCCCTTATTTCAGAAAGATCTCGCTGATTCGCATGCCCATCCGGCTGGGGGACGATGCTTTTATTCAACACTGCATCAGCGACCCGAAAATCGGCCAATTGGTCCAGGCCATGACCGGCTTTAAACATCTGATCGAGGCGTATCAGCCGATTGCCTATCGGGCCTGCGCCACCTCTGCCATGCGGGAAGCGCAAAATGGATTACAGATCTGCCGTCGCATCCGCGAAGAGGCCGGCATCGAGGTCCAAATCATCGACGGCAAGGAAGAGGCAGGGATCATCTTCGCCAACAGCACCCCCAAACGCGCTGATGATAAAGCGGTGGAGGTCTATCTGGACGTGGGAGGGGGCAGCACGGAAATTACCATCTTCAATGACAATCAACAGGTGTCGCGCTCGTTCAATATCGGCACCATCCGCCTGATGCAGGATATGGTGACCTCTGCCGATTGGGAGATGATGAAACAGTGGGTAAAAGAAAAGACCGAGCCATTCCACCATCTGGTGGCGGTGTGCAGCGGCGGTAACATCCATAAAATAAAAAGACTCTCCAAAAGCAAGGATGGCGAGACCATCTCTTTTAAACATATGAAAAAGGTCCGAAAGCTGTTAAAGGCCTATACGGTGGCCGAGCGCGTTACCAAACTGGGGTTGAAGCCGGATCGGGCCGATGTGATTCTGCCGGCCCATAAAATCTACTATTCAGTGTTGAAGTGGGGGCGGATTCCGTTGATTACGGTGCCCCAGATGGGACTGGCTGACGGCATCGTGCGTCAACTCTATAGACGTTAAGATAATGTTTTTGGACTGCGTTATCGGTCGTCGCGGTATTACAATACAGCTTCCTCCCTCTAGCCTTGCCAAAAACATTATCTTAACGTCTATGGCAAGGTAATGCTTTTGGACTGCGTTATCGGTCGTCGCGGTATTACAATACAGCTTCCTCCCTCTATCCT
>JASFKE010000517.1:0-3896 GCA_050118795.1 Desulfobacteraceae bacterium
GCCTGGCCTTAATGTATTTACTACCCGTTGATTTTACATACGATATAAAATCAAACCCCGGTATCGACACTGGCACAACCGGTGCTTTCAAAACAGAGCATGCACCTGCTAAGAAAGCAACATGGCGTGCCGGTCTCAAAACGGTGGCGCAGCATTCTAACAATGCTGGCGGGACTGTTGCTCGTGCTCTGCCTGGTCGCCATATTGATTGCACAATATAGCGCACAGGTTGACGTCTACCGAATGGCGCAAAAAAATGTGGCAGAGCATACCCAGAAGCTGGCGACCCTATTAGGATATTTTTACGGTCAGTGCTTCAAGGATGTAAAGGCCTTCGCCCGCAGCCGGGAAGTTGAAGGCTACCTGGAACATCATGCCGGGGCCAGGTCGCCACGCAATGGCATGACAGTCGGTTCAGCCGCCATCAAAACAGCCGCCGAGAGCCTGATGGAAACAAGCGCAATCAATGGCAGAGCCCTCTTCCGCCGAATCCTGATCACCGACAGGAAAGGGCAAATGGTATACGATAACCAACAGGTCCCATCCCCGGCCTCACATCATAAGCGCTGGACCACTTCTACATCCGAAACCCAGCTCCATGCAGAAGATGACGGGGTCATCATATCTGCCGTCGTCCGCGTTAAAGGCCTTGTGGCGGGGCATATTGTGGTGTGGTTAAATATGCAAACCGCTTTTAATCAGATCCTCTCACCAAAAAGTGCGCCCCAGTGTATCAACACCCTGGTCTCCAGTAACGGACACCTCTATTTTTCCGATAAGCTGCCTGAAACATTTCAATCGTGCGACTTGGAGGCGCTCACAACACTGCGCTCGGCTACCCTTTCGCCACTGATGGTTACCTGTGATGCATTGAAAGCAAAGAGCGGAGAATATCTGGCCATGGCCTTGCCCATTTCCCACACCCCCCTTTTTGTGACCTCAATGGTTCCGGCGTCAGACGTTACAGGCGTTATAAAACCATGGCACTATGGCGTCATAATGGTGCCTCTGGCTGTTATTTTTCTATCACTCTATGTGATGCAGCTGCGTATCAGCCAAAAACACAGAGCGCTAAAGACCCATTATGCCGAGACAGACAGGCAACGCAAGATCATGGCGCAGAACAACGAAGCGCTGGCCAAAGAGATCATCCTCAGAAAACAGGCCGAAGCGGAATTGAAAATCATCAATGAACATCTGGAAGAGATTGTCGAGCATCGAACCCGAAAACTCGAAAGCGCCATGGTTGATCTTAAAAATACGCAAGCACAGCTGATCCAATCGGGAAAGTTGGCTTCCATCGGCGAACTGGCCGCCGGTGTTGCCCACGAACTCAACCAGCCGCTGATGGTCATCCGCGGCAATGCCCAATTGATGGCGCGAATGCAGAAAAAATCACAGGAGATCACTGACCAGCTACCCGCCTACTTTGACACGGTGGAGCGAAATACCAAACGCATGATATTGATCATCAACCACCTGCGAACCTTTTCACGCCAATCCGGCAGCGAGCTCCAATGGGTGGATATCAACAAGGTCATCGACAATGCCTTTCTGATGATTGGTGAACAATTGCGGCTGCACAACATTGAAACGGTCTTGTCACTGGCCGATAACCTGCCCCCTGTAAAAGGCAATCCGTATCAACTAGAACAAGTGGTCTTAAATCTAGTCACCAATGCCAGGGACGCCATTGAGTCGTACCAACCCTCCGGAAACGGCTATCGCCGCCCAAAACAGATTAAAATAACCACTTATTTAAAAGAGAGCCCCGTTAAAGCGGTGGTGATACGCTTCTCAGATACTGGCTGCGGGATTCGGAAAGAGGACAAGGAAAAAATATTCGACCCGTTTTTTACCACCAAAACCGTTGGCAAAGGGACCGGATTGGGTCTTTCCATCACCTATGGCATTTTACAGGAGCACAACGGATCTTTGGATCTGGTGGCCTTCAAACCGGGACAAACGACTTTTAGCATTACACTGCCGGTCCGGTGAAAAATAAAAAAATCCGGAACGTTTTCCAACGATCCGGACTTAATTCCTGCAGTGAGAACAGTCACGATACTGGCACTTGCGGTCTCAGTACCTCATCATCCGCCCCCCCAGGTTTTAGATCGGTACTGATCGCGGTGTCAGCGCCGTGGTGCCCACACTGCAGGAAATCGGTCAACCCCATAGTCGCGTTACGCTGCGACCACAGGCCGTAAAATTAATTGCACAATTCAAACAAAGCGGCAGCGCCCATACCGCCGCCGATACACATGGACTCAACACCGTAACGTACACCCTTGGCCTGCATATTGGCCAGCAAGGTGGCGCAGAGTTTAGCGCCCGTACATCCTAATGGATGGCCCAATGCAATGGCGCCGCCATTGACATTGATACGGTCCATGTATTTTTCCAACCCCAACTCACGAATACAGTACAGGGCCTGAGAAGCGAAAGCTTCGTTGATCTCCCACAACCCGATATCGTCGATGGTCAATCCTGCCTTGTCAAGCAATTTGGGAATTGCATAGCGAGGCCCCACTCCCATTTCGTCGGCTTTGCAACCGATGGTGGTGTAAAGTTTTACTTTGGCAATGGGTTGGATGCCCAGTTCTTTGACTTTGGCTTCGCTCATCAGGACCGTCGCGGCCGCGCCGTCAGTGGTTTGGGAAGAGTTGCCGGCGGTAACGCTTCCGGCAGCGGCAAATACCGGCCGAAGTCCGGCCAACACATCTGCCGTGGTGCCCTCTCGAACGCCATCGTCGAAATCCTGCGTAAAGATCTCGCGTTTGTATGTGCCGTCTTCTTGGGGCTTGAAGCGGGATGCCGGCGTTGGAATAAGTTCTGTAAATCGGCCCTCTTTTTGTGCAGCAGCGGCTTTTTGCTGGGAAAGGGCGGCAAATTCGTCCTGCTGCTCCCGGCTGACATCGTAGCGGTTGGCCACATTCTCCGCAGTGATCCCCATAGAGGCGTACATTTCCGCATACATCTTGGCATATCCGGGATGTGGGCGCGGCTGATTGCCGCCCAAGGGGACATATGACATCGACTCCACACCGGCGCCGATGGCCACATCCGCCCAACCGGCCATAATTCGCATGGCACTTACTGAAATGGCTTCCAAACCGGAGGAGCAAAAACGGTTGACGGTAGCCCCCGGCACGGCGTCCGGAAAGCCAGCCATTTTAGCGGCGATCCGTCCGATATTGAGACCCTGCTCAGCTTCGGGAAAGGCGCACCCCACCATCACATCCTCGATATCCTCGCGATTAAGGTTGGGCACTTTATCTACTGCGGCCCCTAAAATGAAACTCAGCAGATCCTGGGGCAAGGTATCTTTAAATGCCCCTTTTTTATTCTTGCATCCCGGTGTACGAACGGAACTGACGATATATGCCTCTTTCATATCTACCTCCATCACGGTGGATTAGTTGCGCAGCGGTTTACCCGTTTTAAGCATGTGATCGATGCGCGCCACTGTCTTTTCCTGTTTGAGAAAATCGATAAATGCCTGGCGTTCCAGGGTCAACAAAACATCTTCATCAACTCTGGCGCTGGTGCGAACCTGCCCCCCGCTGAGGACAAACGCGATACGACTGGCCAGAAAAGCATCGTGTTCAGAGACGAACTGCGCTGAATGCATGTTGTACAGTTCGGCATCGATCATTCCCTGGCCGGCTTCACCCATAACCGGGATGGGACGCCTTACCGGCGGTGCATAGCCGGCCGCAACCATATCCAGAACCTCTTTTTTGGCTTCTCCAATAAGGTAATCCCGGTTGAATACAATACGGTCACGGGGACCTAGAAAGCCGTTGGCCCTGGCATCCGCCGCAGAGGTGGAGAACTTGGCCATGGCGATATTCATGAACGAGGGGACGAAGAATTTACCCAGTTCGGTCTCC
>JASFKE010000518.1:0-3893 GCA_050118795.1 Desulfobacteraceae bacterium
CCATGCCTCATTGAGGGTGACAGCGATGGAATCGGGAGCCAGAGCCAAAGTGCCGCTCTCCACGCACTGGGTCTCTATCGGTGATTCGAGCAGTCCCAGTATGATATCGATGGACTGCAATACCTCATCGGCCCGCACCCGGGCCCGGGCATAGACATCGCCGCTGGACGGGCCGTAATCCGGGATTTCTAGATTCGGGTAATGTTCGGTTGGGAAAACCCGGCGGGCATCGTAGGAGAGCCCGCAGGCGCGGCCGGCCGGGCCCACCAGCCCAAGATGGCCGGCGTCATCCATGCTCACGGTGCCGCACCCTTCAAAGCGTGCGCGTACGCTGACAGTGCCGAACAGCAAATCGATTACGTGGGAGACTTGCTGTTTGAGCTCCCGGATCCGCTCTGTTAACGTGTTGCGATCGTCATCGGTCATGGGGAACCGAACACCGCCGGGTCGAACCAAACCCTTGCCGAAGCGGTTGCCGCACATCCACAAGGTACAATTTAAAAAGTCGCCGCGCATGCGGCCAAAATAGTTGGCCGGCGGCAGAAAGGCCACGTCGCCGCTCAGGGCGCCCAGATCGCCCACATGGTTGGCGATGCGCTCGAGTTCTAGAGCGATGGTGCGAATGATTCGGGCGCCCTCGTCCGGCACGCTGCCGGTCAAGGCCTCGACCCCTTGCGAAAAGCACAGGTTGTGGCCGATGGCTGTGTCGCCGGCGATGGACTCGGCCATGACGGAACGGCGCTGGATCGGGGCGCTGAGCATCAACTGTTCGGCGCCTCGGTGCTGGTATCCAAGTTGAATCTCCAGGTGCAGGACGCGCTCGCCGATGCAGTTAAAGCGGAAATGGCCCGGTTCGATCACGCCGGCGTGCACCGGCCCCACGGCCACTTCGTGGATCTCGTCACCCGCTACCTGATAGTAGGGATAGTTGCCGGGAATATCCTGACGGTAATCGTTGCCGAACACATCGGGCCGGCCGCCGAAGTTTTCGTGGTAACGCACCATCTTGAGCCAAGGATGTCCTTCCGGGACGATGCCGAATTGTTCGGCAATCTCCCGCTCGAACATATGAAAGGGCTCGCTTTGGACACACAGGGCGGTATAGCGTTCGGGAGCGTCGCAGCCTGCCATAAGCAGCCGGTCAGTTCGCAAAACGGCCAGAAGTTTGATGGTATCGCCGTCCGGATAAGCGAAGAAATGGACCACTTTGGCGCCCTGATCCGCCAGGTCCAGCGCCTGGGCGCGAAAGCCCTCAAAGCTCAGGTGCGGCACCCGGTCCCGGGCAACGGCCGAGCCGTTTTCGATCGGTAGGAACTCCGTTTGCATTAAAACCCCCCGCCAATGGTTTGAACTGCCTGGGCAATGGTTTGGGAGAGGGTGCCGGGCATCCAGAAGCACAGCACCACTGAGGTGAACAACAAGGCATATTGGGGCCAGACCATGATGGGTTTCTCTTCGATGCGCGCCTCGGCCTCGGCGTCGCCGAAGGCCATTTTCATGGTGTGGTTGGCAAACCCGGCAAAGATGGCGCAAATGCTTAAAATAAACAGCCCGACGGCGATATAGTGACCGCTGCGAAAGGCGCCGAGGATGATAAAGAGCTCACCGAGAAAGATACCGAAAGGCGGAAAACCGGAGATGCCCGCAAAGCCGCCGAAAAAAGCCACAAACGTTTTGGGCATGCGCTTGGCCAGCTTGCCGGTGCCGTCGATCAGGCGGCTGCCGTAGCCCAGCAGGATATTGCCGGAGGAGAGAAAGAGCGACGATTTGATCAGGCTGTGATGGATCAGACAAAGCACGGCGCCGTAGACCCCGATGCCGCCGACGCCGGTGCCGAATGCGATGATGCCCATGTTCTCGATGCTCGAGTAGGCCAGTAGCCGTTTGTATTCGGTCTGTTTCAAGATAAAGGTGGCGGCAGCCAGGATGGACGCCAGGCCGAAGACAATCAGCACCATGCCGGAGAAATCGCCGAGTCCGGCCGCGTGCATGATTTTGTTGGTTTTGAATATGCCCAGATAGGCGCAGTTGAGCAGCACGCCGGAGAGCAGGGCCGATGCCGGGCTGGGCGCCTCGCTATGGGCGTCCGGCAGCCAGGTGTGCATGGGGGCCAGGCCCATTTTGGTGCCGTAGCCCACCAGGATGAAGACGAACCCGGTCTTGAGCCAGAAGGCGTCCAATTGGGTGGCCACCGCCGTCAGGCTTGAGAAGGCCACTGGTGCGTCCACGCCGCCCAGATCCATGGACAGAGAGATCAGGACCGACCCCAACAGGGCCAAAGCAATTCCCACCGAGCAGATCAACACATATTTCCAGGTGGCTTCGATGGAAGCCGCGGAGCGATGGGTGTAGATCAGCGGTGCGCTGGCCAGGGTGGTGGCTTCGATGGCGATCCACATCACCATTATATGATCCGAAATGGTGACCATGGTCATGGTGGCCAGAAAGAGCAGCATGGAGCCCGTGAAAAGATGCTCGGACCGAATATTCGAAGCTTTGAGATAGGCGATGGTATAGATTGAGATCAGAAAAAAGAGCAGGGATATCACCAGCAGCGACAGCAGGCCTTCGGATGTAATGCTGAAGTAGCCTTCCAGGGCGGCCTGCGGCCGGAAGATCCAGATCAGCACCGAGATCAGCAAATGAACACCGCCGGTCAGTACCAGCAGGGGGCGGCCGCCTGTGTTCGGCAGGAAATAGGCGATGATGCCGGTGATCAGCGGTGCGATAAAGACGATTTCAAGCATGTGTCTGTCACCTTACTCTTTCAGGGTTCTGAGCAGAGCCGTATCCACGTCGTCAAAGGTTTGCTTGATATTCTGAAGGATGATGGCCATGATCATCACGCCTGCCAGGACGTCCAGCAGGATACCGAACTCCACGATATGGTGGGTGCGCGTGGAGAAGCTGGTGCCCACCAGATAGATGCCGTTTTCCATCATGATGTAGCCCAGCACCATGGCGATGGCGTTGCGCCGGGCCATCAGCAGGAACATGCCGGCCACCAGCAGGGTGATGGCCGTGGGCAGTATCAGGGCGCTGCCGCTGGCCTGGGGCAGATTGAATTTGGGGCTCACGAAAAAGGCCGCAACGATGAGCACCAGGCCGGCCATCAGCGAGGCATTGAACCCCACAATCGGTTCAACCTCCCGGCGAATGGCCACCTTCTTGACGGCCAGGTAGATCCACAGGGGAATTCCGATGCCCCGGATCAACAAGGTGGCCAGGGTGAAGGTGATGCTGCCGGCGCTCATCTGGTGGCCGATGAACAGGGGCACGATGGAGACCACGACCCCCTGGAAGGCCAGGATTTTTATCAGGGCCGGCACGCGGCTCGAGCCGAAGGAGAACAGCACTGACAGCAGCACCAGGGCTAGAAGCGTATCAACCGAATGGATCATTTTAAAAACTCCAGCGTAATAACGGTGGCAAAAAAGGCCAAGGCGAAAGAGGTCAGGGCAAATTGGGGCACCTTGTCCATGCGGTAGCGCGCCATGACCGATTCAGTGACGCCAATGGCGGCATACACGACCGCCATCAGTGCGAAAAAGAGCACTCCGTCGATGAACGCATTGCCCAGCGTGAAGGGGCAGATCAGACGGGTAACGAATGTCGAATAGAAAAACAGTTTGAAAAAGGAGCCCAACTCGATCAGGGCAAAATCGGGTCCACTGTGGTCCAGCACCATGACCTCATGGATCATGGTCAGTTCCAGGTGTGTAGCGGGATCGTCGACCGGCACCCTGGAATTTTCCGTGAGCAGCACGATGAAAAAAGCGATCGCTACGAAGATCAGGGGCGCTCCCGCAGCCTGCCACAGGCCGTAGGGCTCTCTTCCGGCAAAGAAAGCCGAAAGCTGAAGCTCGCCGCTAAGGGTGTAGAACAGGACCAGA
>JASFKE010000519.1:0-3889 GCA_050118795.1 Desulfobacteraceae bacterium
GATCCTATGGGTTTTTACCATAAACGTGGTCATCGAACCGCTCATCGACCGAAAATGACAATATGAACAAGCGCGCGAACGGGCCATTGCCCTGTTTCAATTGTTCGATATCCCCAAAAACCTCTGGGATGCATTTCCCTCCACCTTTAGCGGGGGAGAAAAAAAACGCATCAATCTCATGCGGACCCTAATCGACTGCCCCGAAATCCTGCTTCTCGACGAGCCCACGGCAAGCCTGGATCAAAAGAACCGGGAAATCATTATAAACATAGTCCAGGAGCTCAAAAAACAGGATATCACCATGATCGGTATTTTCCACAATCCGAGTGAACTGGAAACGCTCTCGGATGATATTCTACCGTTGGACCGACCGCAATCTTATCAGAAAGACAAAGATTATGAAAACCTGATCACCAATGCCAAATTTGCATTTAAAGTGTGAGTCTTGTTGT
Source organism: Desulfobacteraceae bacterium (assembly GCA_050118795.1). Lineage (GTDB taxonomy): Bacteria > Desulfobacterota > Desulfobacteria > Desulfobacterales > Desulfosarcinaceae > JARRKU01. The sequence goes on from JASFKE010000519.1 coordinate 453, forward strand.
CCACTATTAGAATCGGAAGCTAAATCCTGTTGGGGTCCGCATGAAATATGCCATAGTTAATGGGAAGGTGCTAACCTCCCGCAACGAATTCGTCGAAGAGTCCCTTTTGATTGAGGACCGAAATATTGGTGGTCTCGGGACGTGCTCTGATTGTCAAACCATAGACGCCGAGGGGTGTCTGGTGCTGCCCGGAATCATTGATATGCACGGGGATGCTTTTGAAAAACTGATCAGCCCCCGTACGGGTTGTTTCCTGCCTTTGGATATTGCCCTTTATGAGGCTGATCGACAAATGATGGCCAGTGGTATCACCACAGGGTACTTGAGTTTTACTTTGACCTGGGAGACACACAATCGCCTGCGATCTTCAGAAGGTGCCCAAAAATTTCGTGACGTTTACGCCTCTTGCCGAAAATCGCTTCAAGTGGCCTGCAAAACCCATCTGCGGTTTGAAATCTACCATCTCGAAGCAATTCCCTTGGTGCGATCATGGCTGGAAAACTGTCAGATCGATATGATCTCTTTCAACGATCATTTGCCCTACTTCCAAACACTGACCAAAGACAAGAAAAAGCTTCAGGAGCTTGCTGTCAGCAACGGCTGTTCTCCAGATGAGATCCTGCGTATGAATAAAGAGATTGCGCTATTAAAACCGGAAGCACTGGAGGGCGTAAAGACGTTGGCGGGCACCTGCCTGAATAATGAAATCGTCATGGCATCCCATGACGAAGAGGACATTCCGGTTCGTCAATGGTATAAAGCCGTTGGGTGCCAGATCTGCGAATTTCCTTGTAACGAAGAGGTGGCGGGGTATGCCATCGATCATCATGACGCCGTGGTGATGGGGGCACCCAATGCCCTCAACGGTGGAAGCCTTTACTCTCGATTATCGGTACGGGAATGTGTAGGTAAAAGGATTTGCTCCATCCTGGCCTCGGACTACTATTACCCGGCCCAACTCCAAGCGGTTTTCCTGCTGGCAGAGTTGGGAATCTGCGACGTGGCTCATGCATGGGATCTCGTTTCTAAAAATGCGGCCTGTGCTTTGCGCCTTGCCGATCGGGGCACACTGGAACCGGGAAAGCGCGCGGATGTGGTCATTGTCGATACGACATCGGCAAAACGACCGTCGGTCCGGGCAACCATTGTGAATGGTGAACTGGCCTATTCGAGTCGCCCCATACTGTTCAACCCCGTATAGAAACCACTTCTGAGGATACCAATGCACGATCGCAGCAAGAACCGTTTCCACTCCATGGCCAGAGTTTACGACAAGATGGCGCCGGTCCTGGTTCCCCAATACCATTTTTTTCAGGACACCATTATCGACTTTTTCAATCTGACAGAACCCAATGACATGTCGGTCGTGGACCTCGGCGCCGGCAGCGGTATATTTCTTGAAAAAATACTGCGTAACAATTCTTATGCAACTTGTTACTGGGTCGATACGTCAAAGGACTTTCTGGCGGTTGCCAAGGAAAAGCTGGCAAAGTACGCCAACCGTGTTGAATTCATCTTGGCCCCCATTGAAAGCGCATGGGAATCGCACTTGAGCTGCCGGCCCGATTTTATCTTTTCCATGTCAGCCATTCATCACCTGGAGGATTTCGAAAAGCGGGCGCTTTACCAAAAATGTTACGAATCCCTTTCCGACATGGGTTGGTTCGTCAATGTGGACGAGATGAAAACCTGTTGCGTGGATGCTTATGAAAGTAATATGCGTTTTTGGGCCGGTTTTGTAAAGAGCGCCAAAACGCAAATTCCGGATTCCGATCTGCCCGATTACGAGGAATGGAATCACCATTTCGAGGCCTGGAAAAAACGCAATATTGATCAGATGCTGGTCCCAAAGTCAAAAGGCGATGACATCCATGCCTCTTTCCTGACCCAATTATCCTGGCTGCTTGATATCGGTTTTAACAAGGTGGATCTATTGATGAAATATCAATTGTGGTGTGCCATCTGCGGTCAAAAAACGCGTTGAGAATTTAACTGAATAAGGGGGAAATAACAATGATGCAAATTGAGAACGTAACAAAGACGTTTGGTGCGCTTACGGCTATCGACAGCATCAGCTTGGAGATTCCCAAGGGACAGATGGTGGGAATTATCGGAAGTTCCGGAGCGGGCAAATCGACCCTGTTGAGAATGATCAACCGGCTGGGTGACCCCACCAGGGGGTCCATTGTTTTCGGAGATCAAAAGATCACCTCCTTGAATGGCAAAGCCTTGCTGGACTGGCGTTCCCGGTGTGCCATGATTTTTCAGCAGTTCAATCTCGTCAAACGATTGGACGTGATGACCAATGTCCTGATGGGCCGTTTACGGTACAACGATATCGTTTCAACTCTGTTGAAATTATACTCAAAAACAGATCGCGCCATGGCCGTCAAAGCCCTTGATCGGGTCGGTATTTTGGATCAGGCCTTTCAGCGCTGTGATACCCTTTCCGGCGGACAGCAGCAACGTGTGGCAATTGCCAGAGCACTCATGCAGGAACCGATGATCATTCTGGCCGATGAACCCATCGCTTCTCTAGATCCAAAAAGTGCCAAAATGGTAATGGAAACACTGCAGTCCATCAACCAACAGGACGGTATAACCGTAATCGCAAGCCTGCACCATCTGGCGTCTGCCAGAGAATATACCCAACGCATCATCGGGATGGCCCAGGGTCGCGTTCTGTTCGACGGCCGACCCGATGCTTTAACATCCGATAAAGTACGGGAAATATACGGTGTCCGGGAAGCTCAAGAAGAACTTGAGCATGATTCCGAGAATGTGATTGCAATGGCGCTTTCCAAGAAACAAACACCGCCACCGCCTATGGACACGTCCCAACCCCCTGCCAACCAACCACCTGCCGCCGAAGAAAAAGCAGTTCAAACAGCCGTTTCGTATCCTTTACCGAAAATCCAATCGGAATATAGGTAATATCGACACAATTACTTGAACTGTAAGACTCGTTCAATACGACCATAACCTCAATATCCAATACGGAAATGATTACATCCCAAAAAGGAGAAGAAAATGAGATTTTCAAAAGCATTATTGACTGTCATGACAATTTTAGCTGGCCTTGGCGTTTTCAGCGCTCATGCCGAAGAAGACTGGAGAATCAAGTACCCGGAGATTCATTTCAGCACCTCCACCGGTGAAAATGAAGCGGACCGAATTGCCCGCTACACGCCTTTTCAGAAATATTTGGAACAGACCCTTGGTGTACCGGTAAAATTCTATGTGGCCTCTGACTATGCCGGGGCCATCGAGGGCATGAAGGCCCGCAAGGTGCAATTTGTCAGCCTTGGTTCTGCCGGTTATTCGGCGGCTTATGCGGTAACAAAAGGTGAGTGCCAACCTCTGGTTACCCAAATCGACTCCTATAACAGCTCCGGTTACCATTCAGTGATCTGCGTCAAATCCGACAGCCCGTATAA
>JASFKE010000520.1:0-3885 GCA_050118795.1 Desulfobacteraceae bacterium
CTTAAGTTTTTCAATTTCTTTGAGCACCTCATCAATTTGTTGTTTGATGATTACAGCGTGATCTGATTTTTCGTTTTTATCCATCATTTCTCCTTTGTATAAGTCTTTGAAATGATAGATAAAAAATATGAAAAAGTCTAGACATTTATAACATGCTGTAATTATAGCAAATTTCGTATTTCAGACCTTTGCCGACCGACTTTTTTGGAATGCTCCCGTTCTAAGTTAACTATTCGCGCTTTCTGGGGAGGAACTGTTCAGCTATTGAACATATAAATTATAAACTGTCAAGCTGAAAACGATGAAAAATCGAATTTTTAGAAATGATAACCAGGCGTCGATTCTTTATCATCGAAGCCTGGTTTTTGGTTGGAAGACAGATGATGCGTCGGCGTCTATTTAATAAGTATGAGCTCTTTATTCTTATCGAACATTTTCTGGCCGATGCCTTTAACCATCATAATGTCCTCTGGTTTTTGGAAAGGTCCTTTTTCTGTTCTGAATTTTACGATTCTTGTGGCTATCTTCTCACCAATGCCGTTAAGGGTCATTAGCTCCTGTTGGGTTGCTTTGTTTATATTTACCTTTTTCATATCCGCCGCGATAGCGGGTACAGCCCATGACATCATCAACGCTACAGTTAGAACAGTTATTATAGCCATTTTAGCCCTTAACATCCAACCTCCTTCCCAATCCTGTATTCCATTTCAATGGCCGCATCCCTTTTCATCTTTAGACTACCATACCCCATTAGTTGAAAAAGACAATACTGAATTATTCGCTATGAAATACGGTAGCAAATTAAGTAGTTCATCATCTGATGGCGATTCAATCTATGATATTCATACATCCCCATGGAATATCCTTGCTATAATTGCCCCCCTTGGTTATAGGGTCTTTTTTTAATAATATCGGGCCCAACCATAACTTATGACTAATAGTCAGCCATATTCCATAGCCATTGTCGGCCTTTCGGGGGTCTTCCCAGGGGCTTGCGACTGCCATCAATTTTGGCGCAATATTCGTCAAAAAGTCGATGCAACCCAAACCGTATCAGAGGGCCGTTGGGCCGCTCCCTTTGATTGGGTGAGCTCGAACACCTTTGAGATTGACAAAGCCTATTGCCGCAAAGCTTGCCTGGTCGACCATTTCGATTTCGACCCATCGGGTTTTAATCTACCCAAAGAGTTGCTTCGTGATATGGATCCGATGTGTCAATGGGGTTTGCACGCATCTAAAGAGGCCTTGGGCAAGGCCCAGATCGATCCAATCGATAAACGCCGCATAGGGGTGATTCTTGCGGCCATCGCGTTGCCCACGCAGATATCCTCTTCAATATCCCGTGATATTATGGGGTATCAGTTGGCACCGGATGGTCGTGAAAATGTTGCCGCCGGATCTGTTTCCCGGTCATTGGCGCTTTCCGGTCGGGTGGTCGGGATACCGGCCGCAATAATATCCCAGGGGCTCGGGCTGGGTGGTGTCAATTACACCCTTGACGCCGCATGTGCATCATCGCTTTATGCCATTAAGTTGGCATGCGATGAGCTTCAATCCCTCAGGGCCGATGCCATGGTCGCAGGTGGTGTCTCACGTCCTGATTGTCTCTACACCCAAATTGGTTTCAGTCAATTGAGGGCCCTTTCGCCATCGGGCCGTTGCGCGCCTTTCGATCACTCGGCCGATGGTTTGGTGGTTGGAGAAGGTGCCGGTATCATCGTTTTGAAACGACTGGATGATGCAGTTGCCCATGGCGATACCATACACGGTGTCATCCGAGGCATTGGTATTTCCAATGATATGCGCGGCAACCTATTGGCCCCGGAATCCCACGGCCAGGTCAGGGCCATGCGATCGGCATATGCCCAGGCCGGTTGGCGCCCCTACGATGTGGATTACATCGAATGCCATGGCGCAGGCACACCGGTTGGAGATGCAACGGAGCTCCAAAGTCTGAGAACGCTGTGGGGCGAACATGGCTGGAAAAAAGGCCAGTGCTCAATCGGCTCCGTCAAATCGATGATCGGCCATCTGCTCACCGCTGCCGGCGCCGCCGGTATGATCAAAATGCTTCTGGCGCTGTCACATAGAACGTTGCCGCCTTCCTTAAAATATAAAGGTCCGAAACCAGGCAGCCCCCTGATCGATGGCCCTTTTCGGGTTGAAACCGATGCCCGGAACTGGCCTCGGAAACAGGACGGCGCTACGAGAAAGGCTGCCGTCAGCGCATTCGGGTTCGGGGGCATCAACGCCCACGTTTTGATTGAAGAGTGGCAGGACCATATTTCTGACCGGGACAGGCCTGCCGCCATTGATATATCAGAAGAGAAGTCAAAGCCCTCGCCCAATGAGGCCATCGCCATTGTGGGTTTGAATCTTCAACTGGGGGTTCTGGACTCGGTCAACGCCTTTCAGGAGGCGGTTTTCAATGGCCGATCTGCCATTGGCCCGGTTCCGCCCGAACGGTGGAAGGCGCCTAAATATACCGACCAGGTTTTTGGGAGCGAAATCCAGGGCAACTTCATCGACAAAGTCTCTGTGGAGTTGGGGGAGTTTCAAATTCCCCCGGGGGAGATTCCGGATATCCTGCCCCAACAATTGCTCATGCTCAAGGTTGCGGCCGGTGCCATGACCGATGCCGGCCTGCCGCTGCGCCAGGCCAGGGAGCGCATGGGCGCCATCATCGGCATCGGCTTCGACTACGAAGCCACAAATTTTCAACTTCGCTGGGCATTGCCGTCCATGGCCGCCCGATGGAACGAAACTTCAACGCTGCCTGAATCAGGAGATGAAAATCTCAATAGATGGCTCCATTGCGCAAAAGATGATTGCGGCTCCCCGTTAACGGCAACGCGTACGCTGGGTGCTTTGGGCGGCATCGTCGCCAGCCGCATTGCACGTGAATTCCGTTTTGGCGGCCCCTCATTTGTGGTTTCCGCCGAAGAGGCCTCGGGGTTGCAGGCAGCTGGGATCGCCAGCCGCATGTTGAGATCCCGTGAGGTGGACGCCATGCTGGTGGGTGCGGTGGACCTTAACTGCGACGAACGCAACATGACCACGCTCTATTCGCGTTTGGGGTTGAGCGCTTGCGCACAGATCCGGCCCTTTGATACCGAAGCCGATGGAACACTGCCGGGTGAAGGGGCCGTGGCCCTGGTGCTCAAGCGCCTCGAAGATGCCAAAGCAGATAATGACCGTGTCTATGCCCTGCTTGAAGGCTTTGGGGCTGCAAGCGGCGTCGTCGATGACCATTTTTGGCCCGATGAATCCGTATACCTCACTTCTCTGGAGAGAGCCTTTAAAGAGGCGCATGCGGACCCCGGCGAAATCGATGTGATGGAGTGCCACGCAAGCGGCGTTCCATCACAGGATAGAATTGAAGCCAAGGCGTTGCGAAGCTGCTTTGACATAGCATCAACCCAAGGGACCGGTCAAAGCGCCGAAAGGAGCATTGCCGTCGGAACGGTTAAGCCCATCGTCGGCCACACCGGCGCCACATCGGGATTGACCTCACTGGCCAAAACAGCTTTGAGCCTCTTTCATCACATCATTCCACCGGCAAGCCACTTTCAAAAGCCAGCCCAATCGCAGTGGGAGCAAGGAAATTTTTATTTTCCCATCAAGCCGGTCTACTGGGCCCGCAACCGCCAAGATGGCCCACGCAGGGCATGCGTGGCAACCATGACATCGGATGGCCATTGTATGCATGTTGTATTGGGACAGCACGATACGCAGTGTCGCCATCTGGCGGAACCGACTAATCTGCATCTGCATAGCCGCCCTTTGGGCGCCCTGCCCCATGGCCTGTTTATCATTCAAGGAGAGGATAAAATCCAAATGGGTGAAGGTCTGGCCCGCTTGGATAATTTAGTGAAAAATCATACC
>JASFKE010000521.1:0-3883 GCA_050118795.1 Desulfobacteraceae bacterium
CTCGCCGGTCGCCTTCTCTACTGCATCTGTGATTGCCGCATCGGCTGATTCACCTTCTTCGACGGCCATCGCGGCTTCTTCTGCGATTGCCGCATCGGTTGATTCACCTTCTCCGGCTGCCATCTCTGCTACTTCTGCGATTGCGCCTTCGGCTGATTCACCTTCTCCGGATGCCGTCTCTTCAGCTTCTGCCAGCGACGCATCGGTTGCTTCAGCTCCGCCGGCCGCTGTATCGGTTTCCTCTGCCCCTACCAGCTCTTCGGTCAGTCCTTCAGCCCCATTTTCGTCTGGCATTTCATAAGTGCCGAAGGTTGGAGCATTTGTCTCTTCAGCCGTAGATGCGGTGGCTTCTTCGCCGGACGTATTTCCGGAGATAAGACCGGGTGCCAGCTCTTCGATTTTGGCGATCAATTCGGTGATCGAATCGGACAGGGATGATAATTCGCCAGAGACTGATGGGTCTGTTGTATCGGAAGCGGGGGCTTCAGCCGCTTCGGAACCCTCTTCGGCGGTACCATCAACGGCCGGCTCGGTTGTGGTTTCAGCCGCTTCGGAACCCTCTCCAGCGGTAGTGTCAACGGCCGGCTCGGCTGTGGCTTCGGCCGGTGCATAGGTGGCCTCGCCCGACTCGCCACCTGCAGACTCACCGCCCAGGGAATCCATAACACCAGGAAGCATTTCCGCTACTTGATCCAGTTTGCCGAGAATCTCCTCTGTCAAGGAGGCCAACTCGGAATCGCCTTCTGCGCTGTACGTAGAATCACTGCCGCTTACATTTTCTCCGGATTCGGATGCAAGGTTTGGAGTTTCTGTGGTTTCTGTGGCTTCTGTGGTTTCAGCTGCCTGGTCGGCCCCCAGTATTGCCTCTTCTCCCAATGTACCAACATTGTTTGTAACACCCTCGACTGTCATTGTTGTATTCCTTTCTCTTTCTATGTAAAGTTAAAAGCATAGGGTAAATTGTGCAAACCGCCCTTGTGGCCCTTTGTTTTAACAAGTGTAAGTGACAGTAGAAGGTTGCGGCCATTTCCCAGTATGTTTTGCCGTCGGTTTATCCGAGCTGCCACTCATTGCCGATCCAAGCTGATATTAGCTTGGTTTTGCTTTTATCATCCATATAGCAAAAGGGCGGATACATTTAGGTGACAGTGGCTGAAAAATTGCCGAAGGATAATGCTGATTGGCTGTAACCGGCTGCTATTGTATATATAAGATGGATATGTGACCTCTCCATCAATGGTTGCAGCGCATTGTTTTTCAATGGAAAGTGAAAAGGGTACTATTGGGTTTCAACCAGTGGATTCCACGGTAAATCAACATCATATAAGATGGGAGGAGAAAAGATGGCATGCAATGGACAAAGATCCTTTTTATGCAACTATGGGGTTCAGTACACTCACCCTCTGAGCGAGGGAGAGTGTACTGGAATGCATAAAGCGCATTGGGTGCTTTACGTCTACTTTTCCTATCCGCCTAATTGCCTGAAAACCAGACATCGTCCACTTTATGGGTATCTCCACTGGTGTCTTCGTAGCTGCCGAGCTGGTTGTGCTGGACATCGCCCGTATCTTGCTGGGTGACGTAATTGGCCGTGTCAATGGAGGCCACGTCGCCCAGGGACTCCAGGCTGGTGTTGTTGTCGCCGCTGATCATTCCCAGACCGATGCCTTCGCTCTCCAGGGCCTGGCTCAGGGACTGAAGGTCGACCACGCCGTTGTCGTCAATGCACTCCACTCCGGTCTGCTCTTCGGCGCTGACAGCCACCATTTGCAAGGCTTCAAATCCATTTTCAGCGTTGAGCTGCTCCCCGGAAAACGGATCCACGGTCATGTTGCCGAAAACTTCGGCCCCGCCGATTTCGCCATCGCCGGTGATGTCGCTCATGGCCAGCATTTTGTCGCCGCCGGTGGCCGCGCCGTCAGCCGTGCCGTCGCCGTTGATATCCACGCCCATGCCGGCCGTGGCCTCAACAGAGCCGTCTTGATCCGTATCCAGAATCAACGGAGAATAGGTGGCCGGAGCGCTAAAGCTGGACATGGAGGATTCACCGAAAGCGCTGCTGTTGGAGGCAGATGGTCCGCCGAAAGCGCTGCTGTTAGAGGCGGATGGCCCGCCGAAAGCGCTGCTGTTGGAGGCGGATGGCCCGCCAAAAGCGCTGCTGTCGAAGTCGCTACTTGGAAAGCTGGTTTCACCGAAGCTTTTGGTCGATTCATCTGCACCGTCCGAAACAGCGGTTCCCATCTCTCCCAGGCCGCTGAGATCGAGGGTGAGGTTCACGTTGGCTGAAGCAGAAGCGCTGCTAATACCTGAAGTATCAGCATCGGTTGTGGCGGCATCTGCAACGGGTTCCTCGCTTGCTGCCACTTCCGTTGCCTCGCTGTCATCGGACTTGGTTTCTTGGGTCTCGCTATCTATAGATGTATCATTGGTAGATGTCTCATCGGTAGATGTAGCATCGGCAGATGTATTATCGGTAGATGTCTCTTCGGTGGGCTGGGTGGAGACCAGAATCTCGCCGTTTTCACCCTGGTTGATGACAATGGTGATCTCCGCGTTTGCCGTGGCCGTAGCACTGCCTTCGGCGTCGGACGCGGTCGTGGCTGTCTCACCGGCATCGTCGGCCTTGACATCTTCGGCACCGGATCCCAGAAGTTCGGTCACTTGGCCCAATGAGCCGGACAGATCTTCGAGTAAAAGCTGCAGCTCTGCATCACTTGAGGCCTCGGCGGTTGATTCGGTTCCATCGCTTTGGGCAGTTGCCTCGGAATTTTCAGCGTCAGATGTATCCTCCACGCCTGCCGGTTCCGTTGCTTTGGTCTCCTCTTCGGCTTCAGCTTCGGCTCCACCGCCCAACAGGCTCATGATCTTGTCCAAAGAAGCGGATATCTGCTCAAGCAATGTTTCCACATCGCTCCCTTCTTCGCATTGGGCCGATTCACTGGAAGTTTCCTGGGCTGCCGGTTCGGTGTCGTCTGCAGTCGTTGCATTGGCCGATGATGCTTCGGATGCCTCTTCGGATTCGTCCGCAGACGCCTCTTCGCCCTCAACGATGGCGCTGATTTGATCTAAAAGAGCACTGACATCTTCGGTCAAGGATGTGAGATCGGGTTCTCCTGCATCGGCAGTGTCTGCTTCAACGGGTTCTGCTGTATCGGCAGTGTCTGCTTCAACGGGTTCCGTTGCATCGGCAGTGCCTACTTCAACGGGTTCCGCTACGGGCGCTTCGCTCTGTGTTGCCAACGTTCCAGTGGGTTGCCCTGCCGGCGCTTCCGCTTCGCCGCTCAAAGAGGTAATCAGCTCTTCGAGCAACACTTGAACCTCTTCAATCTTTGAGATGATTTCTTCGGTTTTTGCGTCCAGGTCTGTGCTCTCACCGCTTTCGTACGCGGTACCGGTGCCGCTAACATCTTCACCGGCCTGTTGGGCACTGCTCTGTGTTAGATCTGTGCTGTCGATCACACTTTCAACGGCTTCATCCGGCATTGCATTTGTACTGTGTGAAAATCCTTCAATCGTCATTTCATACACTCCTTTTTAATGCCGGTCCCCAGATCGGTATATTCAAATCAATCTTTTTGTTCACTGCTATCATGGGCAAGGATACCTGTGGGTGTCTGTGGCCATGGTTTTGAGGCTATAATTTTTACAGGAAGAATTTACTGTGATTTAAATGAGATATCTGTATGGTGGGCGTTTGGCGGCTTATTGGCAATCTATTGATCGTCACAAAGTTACAGCCTGGTTTCTATAGACTTTAAGAAAATGTTTTTGGACTGCGTTATCGGTCGTCGCGGTATTACAATACAGCTTCCTCCCTCTAGCCTTGCCAAAAACATTTTCTTAAAGTCTATTAAAAATCGTTTTGACTGAAAATGTTTTTGGA
>JASFKE010000522.1:0-3882 GCA_050118795.1 Desulfobacteraceae bacterium
ATAGCCGCTGCAGACGATCACTTTCAGATCGGGTTGGATGTAGAGCATCTGTTCATACAGATCCATGGCCTCCACATCGGGCAGCTTCACGTCCAGCAGCACGACGTCAATCCGACTGTTATGGGATTTGATCAGCTCGAGGGCTTTGTGCCCGGTAAGGGCTTTAAGGACGCGGTAATCCAGTCTTTCCAGTAATTCGTGGACGGTTTTCATCACCATCTCTTCATCTTCCACCACCAAGATGGTTGCATGGCCTTTTGATGGTGATGGTAGATCCGGCTCCTTTGCCTCGGCCACCGGCCTGTCGACCAGCGGCAGATAAATCAGCATCTGCGTGCCCTCTTGGACCCTGGTATCGACCTCCATCCAGCCGCTGTGGTTGAGTACGATCCCATAAGCGGCGCTGAGGCCTAATCCGCGGCCGATGAATTTGGTGGTGAAGAAGGGGTCGAATATTTTATCGGCTGTTTTTTTGGGCATGCCGCAACCGCTGTCTTTTATGGATAGCCGGAGATATCGGCCGGGTGCATGGGTACCGCCGCCGTTTACGGTCTCTTTTTCCATCTCGACAATGCGCGATTGAATGACGATGGCACCGCGCTGGTTCATCGCTTCAATGGCATTTTCAATAACCGCCAGTATCACCATTTGCAGCTGGGTACTGTCGGCGATGATCTGGTCCTCGTCCGCCGATAGCTCGACCTTGAGCTCAATGTTTTCGGTCAATCGGTGCTCGATAAGCTGAATACTTTGGCGTACCAGATCGTGGGTGGATATTTTTGACGCCAGGTATTTGCCGCCCCGCGCATATGCCAAAAGCTGGCTTGTGAGCTGGGACATGCGCTGGATCGTATTCATCATGGGATCGATATATTGTGTCGCCACGTTGCCGGGTTCAATGTCCATCTCCAACAATTCGACATTTCCCAACAATCCGGCCAGCGAGTTGTTGAATTGATGTGCAATGCCGCCTGCCATGGTGGCGATGGCATCCAATTTACGGCTCTCCATATATTGGGCTTGAAGATTTTTATGATCGGTGATGTCAAAAATCACCCCATGCAGTATGTGTCCCTGCCCCTGAGGATCGCCCAGGCTCTGGATGTGCTCGCGAACCCAACGCCATCTGCGGTCCCGGTGGCGGATGCGGTATTCGTGGGCTATGTTGCTGTCACCGCAAGAAGCCAATGAACCACGGCGTGATCGAACCTGTTTCAGGTCCTCGGGATGTATCAAGATCTCCCAGCCAGGCCGGTTGCGCACCAGTTCGGATTCACTGTATCCGGTGGTCTCTTCGACGGCACCATGGTAGAATACCGGAGATCCATCACTATCCAAACGAAATGCGATGCCTTTGAAATTTTCGACAAAGGTGCGATAGCGCTGCTCACTCTCCTCCAAGGCCAACTGTGTCTGTTTTTGGGCGTTGATATCAAAAATCGTGATCCTGACCTGATCAATTGCCCCATCTTCTTTTAGAATGGCCAGGCTCTGCCAATGGGCGTAAAAGTGATGGCCATCGGATCCGATCATTCGAACTTCACTGGCATATGGATGACTGTCCAAAGCATCGATATGGTTCAGCTTGTAGCGCTCACGATCTTCGGGCACGATAAATTCCAGCATGGATTGATGCTGTATATCTGCTTTCGGCATACCGAAAAGCCTGGCCGCCGCCTGGTTCACTTCGACAATCTGCCAATCCGCATTGATTGTCAGGTAGCCGACCGGCGCCTGATCATAGAGGTCCTGATAGCGGTATCGGGAGACTTCCAACTCCCGTTTGGTCTGGCGCAGCTCTTTGTTATAGGCTTCCAGGTGGATCTGCTGCCGGCTGAGCTCCTCTAACAAGAGTGCCTTTTCCAAGATTAAATTGCGCCTGGCAACGGCCTTTTCAATGGTGTGTATGAAATCTTCCAACCGTTCCACGGGTTTGGTTAAAAAATCAAACGCCCCCTCACTTTTTAAAGATGAAACGGCCAATTCGATAGAGGCGTAACCGGTCAGAACGATCACCTCCACCGCACTATCCATTGCCTTGACGGTACGCAACACCTCCAACCCATCCATACCGGGCATTCGAATGTCGGTCACCACAACATCGGCGCTCTCTTGCTTGAACAACTCGATGGCCTGAACACCGCTCTGGGCGCACCGGACAGCATACCCCTCACCCTTTAACACTCCGTATAGCAACTCCAGGATATCGGGTTCATCATCCACCAAAATAATTTTTGTGCTTTCAGCCATAGAATTCTCTCCATTTTATGCGTCTGCGAAGCTTACCCCTGCCCGGCATCACGCTGCCGGGGAAAAATTTACTCCGCCGAAGGCTATGTTGCCGCTTTTTCCAAATTTTCCTCATATGAGCCATCCGCCGGGTCGGGATCGTTTGCCAACCCAACGGGAATGACCACTTTAAAAACGGTACCCGAATCCAGAACGCTCTCTACTTTCAACTCACCCTGCATGGCGTTGACAAGGCTGTGGCAGACGGACAGCCCCAGCCCGGTGCCCAATCCGGGGTCTTTGGTTGTAAAAAACGGATCGAATATTTTTTTGAGTGTTTCATCGGACATTCCGGAGCCATTATCGGCAACCTCGATCTCGAGGTTGTTGGCTTTTAAGGGTTTTACCGTAAGTTCGATCATGCTGTCCGGTTTGTCGGCTGCGTGGGCGGCATTGATCACAAGGTTGGTCAGAATCTGCTCCAGCGCGGCGGAATCACCCACCACCATGGGAAGATCATCCGGGCAGCGCACTTTGAAATTCTTTACATATTTTTGAATTTCACTTCGGCACAGTGAATCAACCCGGCCAACGATGGTGGGGATGCTGCAAAGTTGCTTGGCCTGACCGCCGCTTTTTGCCCTCATCAATGTCCGCAGGCTGGATACGATTTTAGCGATACGATGGGTTCCATGCTCCAGGTTTCCGACCAATTTAAACACCTCATCGCCGAACTCCTCGAAGGTCATGCCGAACCAGGCCGCCGCAGTGCTATTTTTGGCCTCATCCGACACTTGGGCTAAAAGCGCCCTCATATAAGATTTCAGAATCGGAATATTGAATGTAATAAAATTGTTAGGGTTGTTGATTTCATGGGCAACCCCTGAAACCAGCAGTCCCAATGAGGCCAGTTTTTCATTTTGCACCAATTGGCGCTCAATGGTTTTGGTTTCGGTGATGTCGGTGATCTGGACGATGGACCCATCCAATCCGGTGGTGTTCTGGGACAAAGGGTAGATGGTTACCTTCTCAATGTTGGACTTTTCCATGCAGCCTTGGCGCTCAAAAACCGTCATGGTGGCCGAGGTCACGGCCTGGATTATTTTGCATTGACGACACTGAGGCTTGTTGTCCGGCAGGGCGCTGCATCTCTTTCCGAGCAAATCCGAATAATGGTTTACGTGAAAGTAATCCTTGGCGGCACGGTTGAACATGCGAACCTTCAAGCCGCGATCCACCATGATCAATGGATCTGATATGCCGTCAAAAACCGATTGAAGCATGATCTTGCTCAGGCGTATGTGCTCCTGGGCTTGGCGCAACTCGGAGATATCCTGGAGGATGTGGCTGGTCGCGGCGATGGTGCCGTCTTGCGATACAATCGGATAGCTGCTGGAGAGCCAGCAACGTGTACGCCGGGCGCTTTTTTCCTCAGGAAGATCGATCAAATAGGACTTTACGGCCCTTCCTGTGGACAACACACGCACGCACGCCGGCAATATTTGCCGGGCTAAGCGGGGGTGGGCATCTTCCACCAATCGGCCGATGAGATCTCCAATGGGAAGCCCGGTCATCCGCGCCATGACGTTGTTGGCTTTTAAAATCCGATGCTCACGATCTATCTGAAACAGGCCGACAGGTGCCGAACTGTAT
>JASFKE010000523.1:0-3874 GCA_050118795.1 Desulfobacteraceae bacterium
AAAACCGGTGGAGAATAATAAAGGAATCTAAACTCTTGCCCGACCATTAGTAGTACTTGTGGTTTATGTGGGAGTATGTTATTTTACGAATTATGGGCATATGTGCAAAACTGTATCCAGATTCCTTTCAAACACTTAAACAACAGAAATAATAATGACTTTTCAAACAGCGAGACGGACCACCCAGATCATTACCTTGGTTTTATTGTGCGCTATTCCTGCCCTTGATATTTTCCGGTTTGATGTAAACAATTTAGAGCTGTATCTTTTCCGGCAATTATGGTCATTTGCGCCCAAGGGCGATTATGTCTCGGGTGCGGGCGGTAACGCAATGAACTTTGTTTTCAAGGCAGTGCTGCCGGCATGGTTCCTGCTGCTCAGCGTGCCGCTTTGGGGACTTGTGATTGGCAGGCTGGCTTGTGGCTGGTTTTGTCCCATGGGGGCCATGTTGGAGGCCGGTGATTGGTTTGGCCGGAACATCAAGCGTATCGCCAAAGGAGGGTTGAACATTATCCGCAGCTTGCTCACTATCCTGCTGCTTGTGGCCTGTCTCCTGGCAATTGGTCTGTTTCTGTCGGCCTACTTTATTCGGCCTTCGGAGGTCCTCCAGCAGGTCACCACACTTAAATTAACGGCTTTGCTGCTGGCGGCGACTGTCGCCAATGCGGCTGTAATTTTTATCGCTTACACTTTCATGAGACGGCTTTTTTGCAGCTATATCTGTCTTGGAGCGATATTTCAGATGCTTCCAGCAGTGGCCAGCCCCATATCTTTCCGGGTAAGGTTTGACCGCAAACGGGCCAGACTTTGTACCAACTGCAAGCAGTGCGAAACAGTCTGTTTTATGGGCATCAGGCCAAGAACCATGAAAAAAGTAGACCCGAAGTGTGTTGCCTGTGGCAATTGCATCACCGCCTGCACCCAGGAGCTTGGCAAGAGTGACAAGTTGTTTGATTACGGATTTGGAAAGATTAAATGGAAAACAAAAAAAAACAATGGGAAATGAAGCGGTTCAAAATCTTGATGCTCGTGGTGGCTGCTTTTACCGCCATCTTTCCCATTTATCAGTGCGCCCAAGCTCTAAAGCATTTTTAAATTAAGCGAGGTAATTATCATGACCATTCAAGAGATCCTGAGAGCTGAAGAGATGATGAGGGTACCCGGTTATATTGTTTTTATTCTGTCGGTCATTGTCGTATCCGCTGTAACGCCACTGCTGTTCAGCAAAGGAAAAATGAAAATCACCTGGTGGGACTATGCCTTTCCCATTCTTGGCCCTCTGCTCTGGTTTGTTCTATCCTGGTTTCATGTGGGTAGCGCTATCAGCAGTAACAATTTTCTTCTGGAGCTGTTTGGGGTGCTGATGGCATCGATTACCGTTCCCTGGGCTCGCTTTGCTGTTTTGTACATGAAATCAAAAGCGGTGCCTATGATCTCATTTGTGCTGACCCTGGCGCCAATGGCTGTTGCGCTCCTTTTGCGGTTGACAACATCCACGCTGCCGGATTAAAAATCCACCAGCCTGTTGGCTGGAACCACCAACATCCGCGACAGGAGGAGCCAAAGGTGCTTCTATTCCAAAAAACCTTTGATATTATCTGTATTCTGACCGTCATTACCCTATCGACGGTGATTTCTGCGCTGTATTGCAAAAAGAAAATGAAAATAACCTGGTGGGATTATACCTTTCCTTATCTGGGCGTCCCTTTCTGGTTTATTCTGCGTGAATGCGGTGTTGGAGTTGAGGCGACCAGTTCCAATTTTATGGTTGAGATGTTTGTCATCCTGCTCTGTTCCGTCTCGGCTCCATGGTTCCGGTTCTCTTTGACTTTTGTCGGGGGGCGGGTTGTGGGCCTGATTTCAATCCTCCTGACGATATCGCCGCTGGCGGTGGCGGCATTTGTACGGACGATTATGCCGGTATTGCCTTCATAAGGGTTATCTTTCACCAGATGCGTTTGCTGCGCAGCCCAAAGATGGCGCCGGCTTGACACCATCTTGAAAAGAGTTTGGCATGTTTAGGTTTCTGCTGATATTTTTTGCTTTTGCCGCTACGCTTTTAAGCGTCCTTGTATTCCAAAGCGGGAAAATTCGGGCTTCGTTTTTCCAAGAGCCTCAGTTAGCAGTATCGCCGCAGGAGAATGGGGCATTTACCCCGAATGATAGGGTGGGGTTGACCGTCACCCCTCAACCTGTCCGGGCGATGAAAGCTCTCCATTTTCAAGTCAATGTCAAGGATGGTGGGGAGCCGCAGTCGGTGATACTTGATTTGTCGATGCCCGATATGTATATGGGGCTGAACCAGGTCACCATGAAGCAAAGCCGCCCTAATGTCTACAAAGGAGTGGGCATCATCCCGATCTGTCCCACAGGCCTGACACTGTGGCAGGCGAGCGTTATCATCGACAATCAGGTGGCAGGTGACTTTCTCTTCGATGTTCAATATTAATTCGGTCTATTTTCTCATGTTCACCTCAGGCTTTCTCGGAGGATTCGGTCACTGTATCGGCATGTGCGGCCCCATCGTTGCATCTTATTGTATGGCTGTCAAAAGCAGGGGGCTGCTGGCCCATTTGCTCTTCAATTACGGAAGAGTCACGACATATACCATTCTGGGCGGCATCATGGGGGTCACCGGGTCGTTTCTCAGCACGGTGTCCCATATTCAGCAGTTTCAAAAAGGCATCATGATTTTTGCCGGTGTCGCCATTATTATGATGGGGCTCGGTCTGGCCGGATGGCTCCCCCTTGGGTGGGTTTCCGGGCGCAGAAACCAGACGCTGTCGGCGCCGACGTCATTTTTTATCAATAAAATGAGGCGTATCTTCTCCGGCGAGCTGCCAAGCGGAGCATTCTATCCAATGGGTCTGGCCACGGGCCTTATCCCCTGCGGGCTCGTTTACACTGCCCTGATAACGGCTGCCCGAGCCGCAATGGAGGCGCCGAACCCTCTTATGGGCGGGCTCAAAGGCATGCTGATGATGTTCCTGTTTGGTCTCGGCACCCTGCCGGCGCTGGTGATGTTCGCAAAGATTGTCAATGTCATCAGTATAAAGATGAGGTCAAGGCTCTACAAGCTGGCGGCTGTGGTGATGATTGCAATGGGGATTGTGTTTCTTGTGAGGGTTGGAAATCTATAGGCTTTGAGATAATAGAGTTGGAATGGGATATCGGTGGCGGCGGCATTATTGGCTTTAAGATAATGGAGCTTGCCGCCGCTATCCTTGCCAAAGTAATAATCTCGAAGCCGATATAGGGAGGAGGAAAATCAATGCTGAAGAAAATTCGCTTGCTGGTGCTCGTTTTGTTCGTTCATGCCGCTTTGATGCAGACAGTGGTATGGGCCAAAGATTACATCGCCCCCAAACCCAAAGATAAGTGCCCGGTCTGTGGCATGTTTGTGGCCAAATATCCAAAATGGGTTGCCGAGATCGTATTTAAGGACGGCAGCTACGTTGTTTTCGACGGCTGCAAGGACATGTTCAAATACTACTTCAATATGGCGAAGTATACAAAGAAAAAGAGCCGGGACGATATCGCCGAAATTTTTGTTACCGAGTACTACACGGTCAAGATTCACAAAGCGTCGGAGGTGTTGTTTATTGTCGGCAGTGATGTCCTCGGGCCGATGGGGCACGAGCTCATCCCCGTCAAAGGTCAGGACGAGGCCAAGATATTCACCCTGGGTCATGGTGGCGATAAGGTGTTTCGGTTTGACGAGATTAGCGCAACCGATATTCCCAAATGAAACATAAACTATTCATAGGGCTGATCCTCCTGGAGATTGCGGTGATCTCGATTCTGCTGGTGTCGGGGCAGGCCGGCATCCGGGCGCGGCAACCGCAACGCGAGGGCAAACGGATGATGGTCGACC
>JASFKE010000524.1:0-3873 GCA_050118795.1 Desulfobacteraceae bacterium
GTCGTCCACCGTTAAAATCCGTTTGGCCCGAATATCGGCCAGCGGCGCCTGTGTAAATTCCACGTCGCCTTGATGCAACTGCTTGCGCAGCCGGGCCGTGAACCAGAAGGTGCTGCCGCCCCCCTGCATGCTCTTGACCCCGATTTGACCGCCCATCATCTCCACCAGCCGTTTGGAAATAGCCAATCCCAAACCGGTGCCGCCATATTTGCGGGTTGTGGCGTCATCGACCTGTGAAAAAGATCGAAAAAGGCGATCGATACGCTCTTCGGGTATGCCGATACCCGTATCTTTGACTTCAAAAAGTATCTCGGCGCTGCTTTCGTTCTCGCTTTTCAACCCGGCCCGGAGGTTCACCTCACCACTGGAGGTGAATTTAATGGCATTGTTGGCCAGATTCAGCAAAACCTGGCGCAGCCGGCCTGGATCGCCTTCAAGCAGGCAGGGCACCTGGGGATCGATAAAGCTATTTAGCTCCAACCCTTTGTTGTTTGCATTGAGGGCAAGAAGATCGGCGATGTCTTCGAAGGTAACGCGCAAATCGAAGTCGATGGTCTCAAAGTCGAGCTTGCCGGCTTCGATTTTGGAAAAGTCGAGGATGTCGTTGATGATATTCAGCAATGATTCTCCACTGGATTCTATCATCCCGGCGAAATCCCGCTGCTTTTCACTCAACTGCGTGTTCAAAAGAAGCGACGTCATGCCATGCAAACCGTTCATGGCGGTCCGGATCTCGTGGCTCATATTGGCCAAAAAGGCGCTTTTGGCTCTGTTGGCTTTTTCGGCATCAACGGCCTTGGCCTGTGCCTTTCGTTTGGCCTTTTCAAGGGTCTGGTTGGCCTGCTGCAGATCCTTTGTCCGCTCCAGAACCCGGCGCTCCAGTTCGCTTTGGGCTTCCATGAGCGCTTGTTCGTCTGTCAACATCTTAAGCCGCATCATATTCATGGCCGCAGCCAGGCCGGCGATCTCATCCTTGCCCGTGGCCGGCAGCGGTTTTGCAAGATCTCCGTGGGCAAAGCAGAGCGCGCCTGATCCCAAGACCCGGATCCGGCGGCAGATGGATCTGGAGCTGAACCAGACGAACCAAATACTCACCAACGTCGCCGCTCCTATCAGAATCAAGAACTCTTTACGCATCTTTCGAATCTGTTCATTCAGCTCGGATAAGCGGGCCTGCGCCGTATGTATGGACAGGGATCCGGAATGCAGCTTGTCGATAACCGTCAGGGCCTCGAGCTGATGGGTCACTGTGGAGCGAACTGAATTCGAGAGCCTTCCCAGTGAATGGCCGGAAAAGAACAAAATAGCCAACAGCATGACAATTGGAACGCAAAAACCGGCCGACAGCTTGCAGGCATAGGTCAATCTGATCCGGGAAGGCTTTTTGTCCATCTCGTTTAATTTAAAGTGTTTGTTTAAAAATCTTCTTGGCCACCGGTTTATCCGGGAAACTGTAGTTGAGTTCATTTTAGCTCCCGCCTATCTTCCTATCTTTTGGAAAAGTTACAGGCCAGCACACCGCTAAATTCGAAATCGTCTCACCATTTCATTGAGCTGCTCGGACAACTTTGACAACTCGTCCGCACTGGTACTGACCTGCACGCTGCCCTCGGACATCTCATTGGAAGACTGGTTCACCTCCTCCACATCCTTGGCAATGTCGCCGGAAACCTTCGAGCATTGAGCCACATTCTCGTTGACATCTTGAATGCCCTGGGCCGCTTGACCGACATTGCCGGCGATCTCCCTGGTGGAGACCGACTGCTCCTCAACGGCTGTGGCGATGGTCGCCACAATCTCGTCGACATTGGCAATCACCTTTTCAATCTGGTTGATCTCCGTCACCGTGCCGTCGGTGGATACCTGGATACCCTCGATTTTAAGACGAATGTCCTGGGTGGCTTCGGCGGTCTGTTTGGCCAGCTCCTTGATCTCGTTGGCCACCACGGCAAAACCCTTGCCGGCCTCGCCGGCCCGGGCCGCCTCGATGGTGGCATTGAGGGCCAGCAGGTTGGTCTGCTCGGAAATGTCGTTGATCACCTCGGTGACTTGGCCCACCTGGTTCGCCGCCTTGCCCAGTTCGGTCACACGCGCCGATACGGTCTTGGCCTGAACCACAGCCTCACTAGTGATCAACCGCCCCTTTTCGGTGCTGCCGGCGATCTCGTTGATGGTGGCAGTCATCTGCTCGGAGGCCGCCGCCACCATCTGGACATTGGTGGCGGCCTGCTCAGAAGCCGCCGCCACGCTGTTCATGTTGGCGCTCATCTCTTCGGCCGCCGCCGCCACCTGGTTGGATTTTCCGGAGGTCTGCTCGGCTCCGGCAGCCATCTGCTGGGAGATGGCCGACAGTTCGGTGGATGAGGAGGAGAGGGTATCCACACCTGTGTTGACGTCCCGGAACATCTTTCTCAGGTTGTCCGCCATGGTGTTCAGAGCCCCGGAGAGGACGCCGACCTCATCTTTCTGATCGATATCGAGGCTCTGGGTCAGATCCCCATCGGACATGGCTTTGGCAAAGTCCACCCCCTTGGCGATGGGCCGGGTGATGCCCCGGGTGATGAACACGGCCGCCACTATGCCCAGCACCACGGCCGCCAACGCCAAAACAAGCGTGGCTCTGATTTCGCCGGCGATGTTTTTCATCATTTGATCTTCCGTGCTTGTGAAGTTCTGGTTGTAGTGATCCCTGATCTGCTCTAAAATCGCTCTGGTCTCTTGCAAAGCGGGTAAAGTTTCGTTTTGGAAGATCCCCTGGGCCGCAATCCCTTTGCCGGTCTCTTTGATCTTTATGGCGGTGCGGTGCAATCGGCGATGGGGCGCTTTGATGGCCTCGACCAGTTTGCCGATCCGATGGTCTTCGGCGGCCAGTTGTTTGACCTCCTGCCCATAGAGCCACTTGCCGAACCCGCACTTGTGGTCGTCGGTCTGGATCTCGAGGGTATGGGTATTTTCGTTGTATACCAGATCGCTCAATTTGGATGTCCAGTTCAGGTGATCGATGGTCTTCATCAGTATGAACTGGTTACCGGCGCTGGCCTTGCCGGTTTCATGGGCGAGGTGCTTCACCTCTGTTAACCCCAGATAGTTGTATCCGCTGATCACGGTGCATAGGGCCAGCACCGCCCCAAAACCCATGCCCATTTTTTTACCGATGGATAGGTCTTTCCATTTCATGTATTTGACTCCTTTGGTTTTTTAATTAAAGTTCCTTATTCAAGGGATTGCTTTGACAGAGACCATCCAAACGTTTTTCAAGCACAGCAGTGACAATTCCGAGATCTTCTTGGCAATGGCTCAGCAGTCGTGGATAGAGCCGGCGGCAGCTCTTGAACACGTCAGTATCGCTGTTGTCGGTGATGATGATCAGAAAAAGATCGTCCAAAACATTGCCCAGCTCTTTGATCTCTTCAACATCTGCAATGCTGCTGATACACATCACCACAATGGGTCCAACGATTCTGTATTTGATCAGTGCTCGCATAAAATTTTCAATCCGGTTTGTGAAATAGACCTGCTCCTGTGACACCACCGACACCACCCTGTCCATCAATCCAGCGGCGCACCCGTTGACAGTTGTGGAATAAAAAATAACTTTCATTTCTCTCTCTTAATCAGCACTCACATCAATATCAGTCGCTCCTGTCAGCCACATAGGAAATTGCAAATCCTCTGCCAGGGGTGTTTTTAGATGCAGTATTGTTTGTATTGTATTTTGTTTCAGGGTGTTGTTAGAAATGTTGGCAGCGCCCGCACGGTGGTCAAACCCATGGCCGTCCACAGTTTTGGACCCACAGAGTCCTTATTGCTGGACATGTCTAAAGCATTGGACACAGGGTGTCTCCTTAAAATGAAAGCAGGCGCGTCAGGCAG
>JASFKE010000525.1:0-3871 GCA_050118795.1 Desulfobacteraceae bacterium
AAGCAAAGGATATCTGTCGCTCCTTCGGAGCTTGTGGGTACGGGGTATTGAGTCCCCCGGGTTTACACCCGGGGCTATATTCTTTGCCTCCTTCGGAGGCATAAAAATGAAATCCGAAGAAACAAAAGTAATATCTATGCTATTATTAACCCGGCAATTAATAAGACAACCATTTACTCCTGGTAAAGTCTTGTTAGATGCGGGTTTGTGAAAAATAAAGTTATTGTATTTAATTGCCGGTTTAATATGCATTCTCATCTGAGCATATGCCCCCAACCGGCTTGATCTCAAAACCGGCTTCCTTCATTTCTCGTCCATTCTGTTTTGCTGTAGTGAAGAACGCGGGTGGAATTTACCACCGCTAAAAGTGCGGTACCCATATCGGCAAATACTGCCTCCCACATGGATGCCATTCCCATGGCGCCGAAGGTGATAAATATTCCTTTGACGGCAAATGCCAGTATAATGTTTTGCCAGACAATGCGCCGGGTCTGTTTGGCGATGGAGATGGCCTGTACGATCTTTGCCGGGGAGTCTTTCATAAACACCACGTCGGCCGTCTCGACAGCCGCATCGCTTCCCACGCCTCCCATGGCCATGCCCACGTCGGCACGGGCAATCACCGGTGCGTCATTGATTCCGTCACCGACAAAGGCGATCTTACGGTGATCGGAGCGGGTTTTTTCGATCTGTTCAAATACCCCCACTTTGTCTTCGGGCAGCAGATCGGCATGAAATCCATCCAGACCGAGTTTGCGGCTGACCGCCTGGGCCGCGCAATAATTATCGCCGGTGAGCATGATCACATCGGATACACCCTCGGCCCTCAGATCGTTGACGGCGGTTAAACTCTCGGGCCTAAGCTCATCTCCAATGGCCAAATAGCCGGCATATTTGCCATCCACCGCGACGTGGGCCACTGTACTGTCGAATTCGCATTGACCATGCTCAATCTCTTTCAAGTGCAAGAGGGCATCGTTGCCCACCAGGATGGTTCGATCCCCGTAATTGGCCGCCACACCTTGACCGGCGATGTCGGTATGGCCATGAACCATGGTGGTATCCACCTTTCCGCCGCGATGCTTCAGCGCCGAGAGAATGGAAACGGCGATGGGATGGTTGGATTGATATTCAGCCGCGGCGGCGAACTCCAGGATTTGGTATTGAGAAAATCCGTTTCGAGGGACCACATTGTTGACCTCGAAGACCCCTCGGGTCAAGGTGCCGGTTTTATCAAACACCACGGTTTTAACGGCCGCCAGGGCGTCTATAAAATTGGAGCCTTTGACCAAAATGCCCTCTTTGGAAGCTCGTCCGATACCACCGAAATAGCCCAGGGGGATGCTGATGACCAAGGCGCAAGGGCATGAGATCACCAGGATGACCAGGGCGCGATAGATCCAGGTTCGAAAATCTGCCTGGGTGACAAGAGGGGGGGCCAAGGCGATCACTGCGGCAATGAACACCACTGCCGGCGTATAGTAGCGGGCAAAGGTGGTGATGAATTTTTCGGTTCTGGCTTTCCTGGCGGTGGCATTCTCCACAAGATCCATGACCCGGGCGATGGAGGTCTCTTTGAACAGTCGCGTCACTTGCAGTGTCAACGCGCCGGTTTTGCTGATCTGGCCGGCAAGTAGCTTTTTTCCAGGTTCGGCTGAGATGGGCACAGGCTCACCGGTCAATGCCGAGGTGTCCACCAGGGAGCTGCCTTCGATGACCTCGCCATCGAGGGGGATCTTCTCTCCTGGTTTGACCAGGATGGTGTCGCCTACCTTGACCGCTTCCGGCGGCATGTTGCGCACACCCTCGGCTGTTTTCACGGCTGCCCGGCTGGGCTTGGCCGCCAGCAGCGCGCGGATGGAACGTCGCGAACGGTTAACCGCCTTGTCTTGAAGCATCTCGCCCACTTTGTAAAAGAGCATCACCCCCACAGCCTCAGAGTAGGCATGGATAGCCATGGCGCCGACGGTGGCAATCACCATGAGCACATTCTCATCAAAAAAATCCCCCCTTTTCACCGTGCGCCACGCCGCCGCCAGAACGTTCCACCCCACCAGGAGATAGGCAAACAGTACGATCCCGAATTCCAAAACAAACCACTGACGTTGATGAAACCAATCCTCATATAGCAACTGCCACAGAAAGAGAACGACCGCAGCGGTCAGAAGGATGAGCTCCTTTTTAGGACGAAAGCCCTCTATCAGTCGATGTTGGTCTTGGGGCTGGGATGAATCGAAGTGGGGCTCCAGGACGATCTCCGGATCTATGCGCCGGGCGGTATGAAGGACCCGGTCGATATCTGTGGCTTTGACATGCAGGGTCAGGCTGGCAAAGTCCACCACCGCCTCGACCACGCCATCGACCTGGTTCAGCCCGGCTTCGAGTTTGGCGGCGCAGGAGGCGCAGTCGAGGTTACTGATGTGGAACTTTTCAAAGATGGGTTGATCTGTCATGCACCTCTATCCTTTTGCCGGCACGGCAAGGCCGGAACCTACTCCTGAACGTGCTCCATTCCGATTTTTAGCAGCATGGGAATGTGGTGGTCATCCAAAGAGTAGTAAATGACTTTACCGTCCCTTCGCGTCTTGACGATCCGGGCCTGTTTGAGGATCTTCAGTTGATGGGAAACCGCCGGTTGTTTCATTTGCAGCAAGGCGCACAGATCACACACACACATCTCCGATTCTCCCAGAGCCCATAAAATGGAGATGCGGGTACTGTCCGCGAACAATTTCAAAAAATCCGCCAGTTCATATAGTTCCACCTGTTCGGGCATCAGGTGGCTGACCGTCTGAACCGTATCCTGATGAATGCATTTGGTGATGCAGGTCTCTATGGCCACGTCTATATCACCTCTATCGTATCTCTATACATATTAATGAATGCTCATATGATAATGTTGCAGCGGTGTCAATGGCATTTTTAACCCCATAGTTGCATAAAAAAGATGGTAAAAAGGCTAAAAACATTTGCACCGATGGGGTTAACGCGGAACTCTGCCCGCCTCGCCGTCAACCAATGGCCTGGACGCATAGAATCCGGATAGGAAAATACCGGGGGGCTAGATTAGACAGACGGCGGGTCCGACGACGCCGGCAGCAGCACTTTGAAGGCGGAGCCTTTATCGGGGTTGCTCTCCACGCTGATCCGGCCGCCTAAAGAGTCCACCAGACCTTTGACAATGGGCAGCCCCAGGCCGGTACCGGTAATATACCGGGTCTTTTCCGATTTGACCCGGTAAAACCGGTCGAAAATCTTTTCCAGGTGCCGGCTCTCAATGCCGAACCCGTTATCGATGACCTCCGCCTCTATATTGATGCCGTTTTGGGATATGCGCACTTCGATTCGTCCCTGTTCGGGGGTGTAGCTTAACGCGTTGGAAATCAAATTGCCAAATATGCTCTCCAATGCACGGGGGTCGGCTTTGACCGGCGGCAGCGGCTCTTTAGGCAACGTCAGGAGGATCTCTTGATGCCGGGCCGCTGCGCGGGTGCTGAAAAAATCAATGGTATTTTCCAACAACTCATCCAAACGTACCGGCTTGGGCGTTTCACACACCGCACCGGATTCGATACGGGAGAGATCCAGCAGATCCCCGATTAAAGAGATCAGCCCCTGGGTCTTCTCCTTGGCACGGGAGAGAAGGTGGGTATCGGTGGAAGAGGGGCGCTCCATCATATCACTGAGCACAACCGCCAATTGTTCATGAATGGTGGACAGGGGTGACCGCAGTTCGTGGGACACCTTTGCCACGAACTCACGTTTCAACCGATCGACCACCTTCATGGCCGAAACATCTTCAAGGGTGATCACCGCCCCCAAGCATCCATTTTTTTCCCCCATAACAGGACGGCCGCGTGCCTGGAGAAAC
>JASFKE010000526.1:0-3866 GCA_050118795.1 Desulfobacteraceae bacterium
AACCCTACGTCCGTCCAGGTTTTCGATGCAAAGCTGCCCATGAGCCAGAAGATGATGACAGCCACCTGTTCATCGGCCATGTATTTCAGGAAACTGATCCCCGCCGACAAGATGGCCGTGACAA
Organism: Desulfobacteraceae bacterium; assembly: GCA_050118795.1. Taxonomy (GTDB): domain Bacteria; phylum Desulfobacterota; class Desulfobacteria; order Desulfobacterales; family Desulfosarcinaceae; genus JARRKU01. The sequence continues at coordinate 125 of JASFKE010000526.1, forward strand.
TGATACCGGACAGAATCAGGTTGTGGCTGGACAGGGCCTGTGACGCGGAAGATAGATAGATGACCAGTGCAAGGGTCACGCAGGCCCCGATAAAGGCAAACAGCGGCACGGAGGCGCTGCCCAGAAAACCGATATTGAGCACAATCGCCAGGGATGCGCCGAAAGCGGCTCCCGCCGACACCCCCAGCGTATAAGGGTCCGCCAGGGGGTTGAGAAGCAGGCCTTGGAACACCGCGCCGGATACGGCCAATCCACCCCCCACCAGTGCCGAGGTCAGGATGCGCGGCAGGCGGACATCCCAGATCACCACGGGCAGCACCTCGTCCAATCCGGCCCGGGCATCGCCCAGTCCCGGTATGCGGGAGGTGATGATTCTGGCCGCATCCAGCCACGATGTCTCCATGTGGCCCATGCAGGCTGCCGCCAGGACAAGCCCCAGGAGCCCGGCCGACAGCGGAATGGATAGGATCCCGCCCGGCAGTCGCCCCTGGGCCCCGTATTTGTCTCCACTTGGATGTTGACCCAAACAGATATCTCCTTTTGATTGCCTCTTTCAGCGCCGTTATCCAGGGTTAATTGAAATGTTTCAATTGCCCGTCGATATGGCTGACCCAGATGTCGACGAAGCTGTCGTACTCTGCGGTTCCCTTGAGTATGGGCACGCATGTGACCCCGGCCCCGGCAAGAACGGATTTCCAGGAATCGGCTTCATCACCGGCCATGTCATTTTTGGCGTGGTCGCCCGCCACCGACATGAACGGCATCAGGTAGGCTTTTCGGATCTTCTTCTTCACCAGTATGTTTTTAATGTGGTCTACTTCCGGATAGCCTTCGACGGTGCCGACGAAGATATTGGGGTCTTCGAGCTGCAGTTGAAACATCAGGGCCGCGTAAAACGCATTGGCCGGGTGGTGGGTGCCGTGGCCCATCAGCACCACAGCGTCCCCTTTTTCACGGGCCGGGGGAATGGACGAAAGAACGGCGGAGACGGTCTTTTCCATGTCCTGCTGTGTGGCCATCAGGGGATAACCCAGGACGATGTGCTCAAAACCGCCCATGGACCGGAATGCTTCCACCGACCGTTCCAGATCGTCGTATTCAGCTCCGGGAATGGTGTGCAGCGACTGGACGGCTACGTGGGTGAACTTTTCATCCATCATCCGGGCAAGGGCCACTTCCGGCGAGTCCAGCATCTTGCCCTGTTTGGCCAGTTTCCGACGTATGATATGAGACGTGTATGCCCACCGGACGGGAATCTCCGGGTAGGTCGCCCGGACCTTCTTGTCGATATTTTCGAAGGCGACCTGGGCGGATGGATCACTGGTTCCAAAGGCCACAAGCAGGATGCCGACTTTTTTGGGGTCGCTATGGCCATGGCCTTCCGATGCGAAGCAATTTGAGGCACAGAGAAAACAGAGTACTGAAAAAAGAACAACGGACAAGTTTTTCATTTGCATTTTTTCTCCCTTTCCGAGTTTGCCCCAAGTCTGCATGTACCTGAGGCGTTGGATTGATTTGTGCTTCCCATTGCGGATTAGGGCTATACCAAAAAAAACCCTCCAAGCCTGATGAGCTTGGAGGGTTGCACCCAGTTTGCTTGGCCCTCTATACGTAATTTTCCCTGTTACCCGCAAAGAAATTAGGCTGTCAACACAGGCAGGTCTTCTGGCTTCCCCGCCTTTTCAGCCGCCTTCCCATCCTGCTTCGGCAGAAAAGTGGCAGAAGTTACTGAAAAGGTTCTCTTGCTACAACAAAAAGACCGGGGTTACAGCGGCGGGACCACTCCCGATTCTCACGGGATTCCCTATTAAGTTTGCACACCTATGTCAGCTGGTAGCCATAAATGAAATAATGTTATGTGTCAAGCAATCGCTTTTTTAACTCAAACGTCCCACCGCCGGGCTCGGTTTTCTTCCGTACTCCCTGGCCGTTTGCACGATCGCGCGCATGTTCTCTTCTTTGATGGCCGGCCACAGATCGCATCCGGGCCAAACGGCATCCACGCCGCCATCGATATTGACCTTAATGGCTTCAACAGCCTGTTCCACGGTGGTCTCTTCCTTGCAGGGCAGTTCGAACACGTCGAAATTTCCGAAGAGAAGGGCGTCATCGCCTATTTTTTTCCGGGACTCAACCAGATTGTTCTTGATATCGACGCTGAGGGCGTCTGCGCCGCATTCATTCATCATTTCGATAATCATGTCGGTAGCGCCGCAAATATGCAGAACCTTGGGAGACTTCCACCCTGCAAGAATACGTTTTACACATGGCATGATAAGGCTTTTCCAGGTTCTGGGACTGATAAGATCCGTACCCGTACCCATCTCCCGGAGGGTAATAAAGTCTGCCCCGGCAGCCTGCTGGGCCCGGCCGATCTTGATGATCATCTCGGTGATTTGATCCAGGGCGGCTTGCACCAGCTTTTTCTGTTTAAAGACCCCCTTGAGCATGATGTCCAGTTCAAAAAGCTGCCCCGCCATGGTGAAGGGCCCCAGTTGCCAGGCGCCGATGGCATGGTCGGGCGCCTCTTTTTTGGCGAGTTTAATGGCCTCGAGCATCATGGGCATCCGGCCCAATTCCAGGAGGTTGTCCGGGATATCGATCTCATCGAGCCCTTTCCAGCGTTTTTCGGGGATGGTCGGATAGAGGATATCTTCGGAATCCTCATAGAGGCTGATGTCATTGCCCATAGCCTGTGATTCGCATGTCATGTCAAAGGGCACCACCACAGAGTCGAAATCAAACATCCGGCTGGAGGTGACGGCCGACTGAACCATCTTTGTCGCATCGGTGTGGATATGGGGGAATCGATACCCCAGTTTAGTGATGGCCGGCATGACCACCATCCCGTATCCACTGAAAAAGGGCATCGTATCGACGGGCTCTTTGCGGAAGACTCTCATCACTCTCTCTTTGGGGGACAATGCGGTCATAAATTGTATTCTCCTTTCCCGGTATTTTCTTCGCTGTTGCAGGCAGAAGGAAAACTAAATGCCCTATCACCTAAAAAGTCATGTGCCGCCGATTCTGTCAATCGTCCATTAGATGATTTTTAATGGTATTGGGGTGGATTTTTGTCTGATTACAAATATCCCGTCGGACTTATTTGGCAAATTGGGCGTAATAGGTGCTGAAGACATAGCTATTGTAATCAGTTGGTTCCTCCAACCATCTTTCCAGCAGTTTTTCATTGGCTTTGCGTTCTGGGTTTTCTCTCCATCCTATCCAGTTGTCCATATCCTGCCACATGCTGATCACTAATATTTCACGAGGGTTGTCATGGTTAATCAGCGTCTCGCCACAGATGTAGCCTTTTTGATTCATGGCGTCGGAACGGAATTTGTTTAGCAGCGCAAAAACTTCTCTGGCTTTACCCTCTTTGATTTTTCGTTTAATCATAACTTTCACGATCATAATTTCCTCCTTTGGATAGATTGCAATAAAATGGCTGTGGTTTTCAGCCTTTTGCCATTTTTTTTTTGCAGCTGTGGGGCAACAGAGTAGATAATTAGACCGTACTGTATGATTTGCCCATAGTGTATAACCTGAAGTTTTCGTGAAGGAAAATCAGTTGGAAGGTTCAAGACCCGGTGGAACTGTCCATATATATAAAATTATTTTACATGGAGCTCATTCGTCAAGTAAATTCCATGCGGTGACAACCCCGTGGCAGCGGCAGGCCGTACTGAGCAGCAGATTGTTCTCAGCCTGTTCGACCTGTTCAAGGAGTTCGAACAGCATG
>JASFKE010000527.1:0-3864 GCA_050118795.1 Desulfobacteraceae bacterium
CGTTCTGTTTTGGAGACGAACTCGTCGCAAATGCCTTTAAGTGACATGTTTTGCATGGTCGGCAGAAAGTTTATAATTTCGGAAGATTTGGGCAGCTCTGCCTTGCCGATTACGTTGAATAGATATTCACGGGAGTCTTTTTTAACTTTCGGCATGTTGGTATTGGCGTATAGGCATTTCTCGCTGCCTGTTTCGGCAACGCGCCACATCTGGTTTTGAAGCTCTTTCACATTGCCCGGCCAGGTATGTCTGCAGAGCATTTCGCGGGCCTGTTGCGATGGAACCATAACGCATTTGTTCATCTTGGAGCAGGCCTCAATGGTGAAATAATCCATGAGCAGCGGGATGTCATCTTTTCGATCACGCAGAGCCGGCATATCCACCGGGATGACATTCAACCGATAGAACAGATCCTTTCTAAAAGCCCCTTTTGCCACAAGCGATTCAATGTGTTTGCTTGATGAGGCTACGAAACGAATGTTGTTTCGATTATTTATTTTTTCTCCGTTGGGTGATTTCCGTGAGGCCTCTATGAGCATTCGCATTTCCGCTTGTGAAACTGGTGACATCTGATCAACGTGATCTAAAAAAATGGTGGCCGGTTTAGCCTTGTTTCCATTACCAATGGCCGCCTGGAACCAGCCATTGACCAACAGTTCCGGTTTGAGTTCGCGGCAGTCAATCTTGATAAACGTCTTTTCGTTATGCGACATTGCCACGATCAACCTGGCCAGCAACTCTTTACCGGTCCCGGGCTCTCCGACGATGAGAACCGCGCCGCGGGCTTTAACAATACCCGGTAACATAGTCCGGATGTTCAGAACGGCATCGGATTGTCCTACCAACAAGGGGTGGCGGGCATCGCTGGCATGCCCATCACTGCCTACTGAATTATCGGTTAAATGCGCCAATTTCTTTAATGCAAGTTTTCCCACCCGGTCCATGGCAACCGAATGTACTGTCACCGGCAGCCCTTTGGAGCGAAACCAGCTACCTTGTTGATGGTTGGACACGATGACCAAAGGCGCCATAACCCGGTTTACATGCATTGCAAAGATGAAGCGCCAGACGACCTCAATAAGGTCGGTTTCGGCGATAACGATTTTAGGTTGAATTGACTTGAAATTATCAAAGCAGATGGCCTCTTTTTCAAAGCAGACGACATTGAGTCCGAACGCGTCCACTTGCTCACGCAAGTAATTTCTGGCATCCAGGGAGGCCGAAAAAACGATGGCTGTTGCAGAAACTATGGGTTTATCCTGACGCATAATACCGAATACCGTTTCCTGTTAAAGTGTGGCTGACCCGCAAGATTAAAAAGTGATTTCAAAAACCTTCAAATGTATAGAGCAATTTGCATGCCTATAATTCAAATGTATCTATCACCGATCAAAAAAACAGGCAAAATTAATATTTCCCTTAATATTCAAATAGTTTTGACGAAATCAATTATCATAGGGCAAATAGGAAAACGACGATATCTCTCCGGGAGCTCATAATTATATGTAATTGATTACCGTTTTATATAAAATAAATACCACACCTGCTGTGAATTCCTCTCCACAAGATATACCTCATACCCCTTGCCAATGGAGATTAATTGTTGTATGTATGGGGCGTTAGAGACATATTGGGCTAACCCTTTAAATAAATAGTGTGCATCGACCACTTTGACATGGTACCTTACCGACAATAGAGAAGGACTCTGGATCCGGCTTGGGCGAAGGTGTGAAGTGGGCCGATAATAGCTACTCCCTAAGCGCATTGGCTATTAGGCCCGTCACTTTTGTAGCGCTAAGGTAATAGGTCCTCCGCCCACGGTTACAATCGCCAATGTAGGAGCGTAACATGACATCGCCACCCAAGGTACTCATTATAGATGATACAGAGGAAGTTCTTACAGCGCTTTGCAAGTATTTCAAACAGAAAAAATATGAGGTATTATCGGCGTCAAATGGATTAGACGGCCTGAAAATGATTGAATCGGAAAGTGACGACTTGGACATTATTATCACGGACTTAGTGCTGCCCAATATCAGTGGGGTGGCTGTTATTTCAATTGTCAAAAAAAAGTTTCCGGAATTGCCGGTCATTGCCATTACCGGCTGGGGAGAGCACCCCGAGTCTTTGGCCAAGGAAGCGAATGCTGATCTTGTCATGGAAAAACCTTTTAAGCTACCTGAACTTGAAAAGGCGGCTAGGGAGTTGTTGAAAAAATAAGCTATGGCAGCAATGGGTCCTCCAATTATAGGGTGTAGCGACAATATTCAGAGAGTTAAAGAACTGGTTGAACATGTTGCAAGTACCGGTTTGAATACTGTCATCTTTGGTGAAAGCGGTGTTGGCAAGGAAGTCATCGCCCAAAACCTCTATCAAAAATCTCCACGGTTGGGAAAACCGTTTATTAAAATTAATTGCGCGGCCCTACCCGAAGGTTTGTTGGAGAGCGAACTATTTGGCTATGAGAGGGGGGCGTTTACCGGTGCCGAGCAAAAACGTAGAGGAAAATTTCAGCTTGCCCACGGAGGTGTCCTTCTGTTGGACGAAATAGGCGATATGCCGATGGCCCTTCAGGCCAAGCTGCTCCATGTGCTTCAAAGCGGCGAGTTTTCACCTTTGGGATCTGAAAAAGATTTCAAAACCGACACCTGGGTCATCGCCGCCACCAATCACGATCTTAAAAAAGATATCAATGACGGTAAATTCCGTGAGGATCTATACTATCGCCTCAATATCATTAAAATTTATATATCACCACTGCGGGAACGCCGGGATGACATCCCCCCCCTCATAGACTATTACATTGAGGAATATGTCTCTCAGTTAGGTGGGAGAAACATCCAGCGCCCGGGTCCAGACATCATACAGAAGTTGCAAGGATATCACTGGCCTGGCAATGTTCGTGAACTCCAGAATGTTCTTAAAAGAATGCTGGTGTTAGGAGAGTGCGATAAAATAGTCGCTGAGCTATTTGAAGAGAAAAACCAACAAGACCAGCGTCCGGAAATACCCAGTGGCCCAGTGCAATCATCTCTCACTGAACTGGTTGACTTAAAAACCTCCGACCCGATGAACAACAATGCTTTTTCGTTAAAATCAGTAAAAAAGAAGGCGGTAGATCGGGTAGAGAGGGAGGTCATCTCATACGTTCTTAAAAAGACAGATTGGAATAGAAGCAAAGCCGCAAAAATATTAAAGGTGAGTTACAAAACACTCCTGAACAAAATAAGCGAACTGGAAATCGCCCCCCCCAGCGACTATGGAGACACACATAGCTGATGTAGGCTTTTAGATAATGTTTTTGGAGCGCGTTATCGGTCATTGCGGTATTACAATACAGCTTCCTTCCCTATATATCGTCTTGCCAAAAACATTAACTTAAAGCCTATAGGTGGAAGGGTATTTTTTTTCCATTAGGAATTTTTTTATCAATATTCTATTGATTTTTTTTCACATCCCCAAGCGCTTTAAAAAAGCACCATCGTCCGGGATCTGTTTGTACATTTTTTTATAATTATTTACATACAGTTACACGCCATCACGCCACAATGCCATTGCATTAAAAATCCATAGCTGAGCGGCACTCAAATTGCATACAAATGAACTTTAAATAATGTGCTTTTCCACAGGCTCGTTGGGAATCCAGTTCAAAAACGATTTGAATCATTGAGACAGGCGAAGGCGACATGGCTGAAAGGAATGATAGTGTGAACGTTATCAGTGATTGGGATAATGGTGAAAGACGCAAAAATGAAGATAGGCGACAGTTTTCCTATACTATTCACATTCCCGAAAGGCGCAATGGCTCGGACCGGAGGAAGGGCGTCGATCGCCGTCATCGTTTACGCCGCAGGGCCCAGGAAT
>JASFKE010000528.1:0-3858 GCA_050118795.1 Desulfobacteraceae bacterium
GACAGTGGGGCGTCAATGGATATATCTTTTAGGTCAAGAAAGCTCCAAAAAACATGCTCTACAGAGAAAGGTGCGATAAAAGAGCTTGGGAGGAAGGGAGGGACCAAGCTCATGCAGAGGATGTTGGAACTCAGTGCCGCAACGACACTGAACGATATTTCACACCTTCCACCTCCAAGGCTACACGAGCTTACTGGGAATCGGAAAGGCCAATTTTCGGTGGATCTCAACCATCCGTACCGGTTGTTATTCATAGCAAGTAACAATCCGTTACCCCGTAAAGAGGATGGTGGCCTTGATAAATGTAAGATTGACGCAATCCAAATCATTGGAATCGACGACACCCATCAATAGAGGTGCAGCATGAGAACCAACAGAAAAGTATATGGTTTCGATCCTGACTACGCGATAGCACCAGGGGAAACCTTAAAAGAGACTATGGAGTCACTTGGAATGTCTCAAAAAGAGTTGGCTGCAAGGACAGGTTTGACTGTTCAATCACTTAATCGAATTTTTAAAGGTGAACAGCCGATTAATTATGAAACTGCTGGCAAATTAGAACTTGTTACAGGTGTACCAGCACGGTTTTGGAATGACCTTGAGGCGCAATATAGGGAACAACTCGAAAAGATACGAGAATTAAAGGAACTTGATAAAAATGCAACTTGGCTAAAGCTGATCCCAATTGCAGAACTACAAAAACGAGGATTGATTGGTGGCGCTGAGATAAAGAATGAGCTTATTAGGGAAACTCTGAAGTTTTTTGGGGTAAGCAGCGTTTCTGCATGGGAGCAAATCTGGACTAATCCCAAGGTTGCCGCGCGAAGATCGTCTTGTTTTGAGACAAGGCCAGGATATGCAGCTGCGTGGATTCGGCAAGGGGAAATTTCTGCCCTAAAATTAAATTGCAAACCATTTAATAAAAATAAATTCAAGGATGCTCTGCTAAGAATTAGGGGTCTAACAACCGAATCTCCTGATCAGTTTATTCCTAAAATGATTCAACTTTGCTCTGACTCGGGGGTTGCTCTCGCCTTGGTGCCAGAGATGCAAAAAGTGCCATGGAGCGGAGCTACGAAATGGATACATCCCCAAAAAGCAATGGTCATTATTAATTTACGAGGTAAACGAGAGGACAAGTTTTGGTTTTCCTTTTTCCATGAAGCAGGGCATGTCTTGAACGATAACAAGAAAAATCTATACATAAACGACAATAGTGACGATCCTGTAGAGGAAAGGGCAAATAAGTTTGCAACATCACTATTGTTTCCAAAAGATTACAAGAGTGTTATTCCCACCCTTAGAAGTAAACAAAAAATAATCTCTTATGCTAATAAAACAAATCTAAGTTGTGGAATAGTAGCCGGGCAATATCAATTTTTAACCAATAAGTGGGGATGGTATAATGATATGATCCGTAAATTTGTTTGGGCGGATTAAAGAGGTTTTAAGGACCATAGTTTTAATATGCGCGAATTAACATAAGTTTACTTATTTACGGTTACTCTTTGTCGGTCATTCAAGCCATCGGCACAAGAACCCGAATACCACGGCAAAGTATTTGAGAACCCTCGGACTTGAGCAGACGAGAGAGGCTTTAGAGAAAGGATTGAAAGGTCCTGCCCAGGTAATTCAATTCGAGCAGATCGCTCGAAAGCAAGTATCTGTCAACAACTAAAAAACCTTCAGAGTTAGGGTCTCTGAAGGCTCTTGTGTCCGGACTTTTCAGGCTATGGTCGAGAGTTTTAAACCCTTGTTTTTATTGAATGGTGATCCCAGGGGGATTCGAACCCCCGTTACCGGCGTGAGAGGCCGGCGTCCTAGACCCCTAGACGATGGGACCACATTTTTATTCTCACTTTGATATCAGCGCCTTGAAAGTTTTTCGGGCGCTGCCGCCATTTGCTGCTCAGAATCGTTTCCACTGTGCGGCTCAGACGCAAAAGGTCTTAGTACAGGAAAGAGGGGGGGCTGTCAAGATATGTTGTGTTTCGATCCATGAGGTGCAGCCATCATGTGTCCATTGGATAGCCCCGGAATTTTGCGGTAGTGGCGTAATCAGAAAAATTCTTGGTTCTGGTAAATATCATTATAGCCTTTGCATAAAGTTAACAAATCTTTAATTCAGCGCTCACCAAGCCGCTTTATTAACTCTTCTCAATAAATTCGTGAACACAAGCTGTTTAGTATGACGTGATAATTACTTCGGGCACTTTGTAGTCTGTTTGAGACACCTAACATCCTGATATTTTTGTGCCTAAGGGTCGCGGTAAAATAATTGCGCCAGGGTTGGTTCATCTGCAAGGCGCATGCAAGGTTGCATATCGAGATATGTGGCCTTGGATGCAGCACAGCAAATGGATCCAATATCAAACAAGATGATGCAATCCTTTTTTTACCGGGGCCTAAGAGTGCATGGGTGCTCTTGGGCTTTTGTTTATATGGTGGGGGGTTATCAAAATTTTCATTGAACATCTTGATGGAAGCAGCTACAGCGCTTCAAGCTGAAAGGAGGTGAGGCGGTACAAAGTTTATGGACAGATCCAGCTTCATCTAAAATATCGTTACTTTTTTTCAGCCAATTATAAAACCTAATGAGGATATAAACGAATGAAATGCGTAAAAAAACTTACGATGATTGCTCTATCCGTTGTTTTCTGCGTCTTTTTGATGGGTGCCCCCGTGATGGCCAAGAATATGAAAAAGATAGAAGGTCCCGGCAAAGCGAAAAATATTATCTTCATGGTTCCCGATGGTCAGGGCCTTTCGAATGTGACGGCCGCCAGAATTTTTAAAAATGGTCCGGATGGCCCCCTTTTGTTTCAGGAGACACTTGAAAATATAGGTTATCAGAGAACCCATTCGGCAAACAGCACCGTTACGGATTCGGCTGCGGCGGCCTCGGCGTGGGCTGTGGGGGAAAAGTTTATAAATGGCGAAGTTTCCTGCCACTCAGATGGAGAGGGTGGTTGTAATGATCTGAAGCCCACCATTCTTGAACTTGCGGCGCAAATGGGCAAGGCCACGGGGCTTGTGGCATCATCCCAGATATCCCATGCAACACCGGCCTCTTTTGGTGCCCATGTTCCCAATAGAGGCCAGGGTTTTGAAATTGCGCGGCAGTATATTGAAGAGGTTGGCATCGATGTCGTTCTCGGAGGGGGTGTTTACCATGCCGATGAAGAGCAAAGACAATACATAATCGATTCCGCGATAGCAAAAGGATACACCTTTGCTCAAAATGAAACGCAGATGGATAGTGCCGCAGGGGCGGGCGCCAAAGTGCTTGGCCTGTTCGAGCAGAATGGCATCGGAAAAGGGAAAACTCCGGAGATGTTCTGGGTGGATGGTTCCGGCTATCCGGAAGGTGAGCCGACCCTTGCCGAGATGACCTGGGCGGCCCTCGATATTCTTGAAAATGATAAAGACGGGCTTTTTCTCGTGGTGGAAGGCTCCCAGATCGACTGGGCCAATCATGCTTGGGATATTTCTTTCCAGATCGCAGAATCCCTTGCCTTTGACGCGTCTGTCAAGGTTGTACTGGAATGGTTGAATGCCAAGGCGGACCGTAAAAATGATACCCTTGTCATCATTGTCGCCGACCATGACTGCGCCGGTTTCGGGATCAACGGCCCTTATGGAACACTTTCAGATATCGGAGATACTGTTGAGGGAAGTTTTACAAGTGGCGGCCACACCGCCGTGGATACCATCATTTACAGCCAGGGCCCAGGTAGCGAGAAACTCAACGCTGCTGTTGACAACACCGATCTGTACTATGTGATGGAGGAGGTTCTTCGCTAAAACCCTTCTCGTTATTTCCACCAATAAAAAAAGCCCGGGCCTGTCAGCCCGGGC
>JASFKE010000529.1:0-3851 GCA_050118795.1 Desulfobacteraceae bacterium
ATAGATCTGACGGATCATTGACTTTGGGTTAGCCATTGGATGAATTTTCTTTCGAACTCCTTTTGGTGTGCGGAATCGCTCATGCGGTGGTCGCCGCCTTCGAATATGAGCAGATCTTTGGGGTTTTTTACCATTTTGTAAATCTGATGGGCATGCTCTACGGGAACGGTTTCGTCGTTTCGGCTGTGGGCGACCAGAATGTTATCGACATTGTGGATGTCTGGAGCAATATCAAATGCCAGGGCCTCTGGTAAGAGGTCCGCAGGTGGCGATTGGCCGTTGTTGTCTCGGATTTTGGCGCGTTGGATTTCGGCGCTGTTGATGGGGGCGGCATAAGTGATCAGGGTTGGTGATGGATGTATGGCCGCATAGGCCAGCACCACGGTTCCGCCGAAGCTGCTGCCAAATAGGGCGGCAAGGGGGCCGACCTCAGATTGGTGTTGCATTGTCTGTACGGCGTGATAAAGGTCTTGGCGGCGTGCGGCCAGGGTTGTGACTTTGCTGAACTCACCTTGACTATCTCCGCAACCGCGGTGGTCGAAGCGGAAATAGGCCATGCCTTTTTGGTTGCATGCCGATGCCAGAGAGATCTGTTTGGGGGAATTGCGGTCTGCCAGCAGACCGTGGCAACCGATGACCACGGCAGGCTTGGTTGTGTCGGGCAAGTGCAGGGTGCCAGCGAGTTGATAACCGTCGACGTTGAAGGAGATGGTTTGTTCTGTGGGCATTGAGGTGATTTTTCCTTTGTCTGATTGATAGTTCACAGATCCTACGGCTGTGGCTTTAAAAAATTCCGACTTTTAATATAATTAGGTTTTTAGTACAACCGGGAAATTCAATCTAAATGAAAGTTAAAAAAGGACAAACCCATGAACTTGAGATAACCGGGATCGCTTTTGGCGGCAAGGGGCTTGCCCGGATTGGTGGTATGGCTGTATTTGTCGATCAAGCCATTGCCGGAGACCGGGTTTTGGCGCGTATTGTCAAAAAGAAAAAGAGCTATGCCGAAGCGCGAGTTGTTCAGCGACTGGAATCCTCGTCCCTACGGGTGGATGCGCCTTGTCCTTACAGCGGCCTATGCGGTGGTTGCAAATGGCAGTTTTTGGGATATGAGCAGCAGTTGATTTACAAACAGCAGCACGTTCAGGAGGCGTTGGACCATATTGGTCTAATTAAAGATGTCGAGGTTCATCCCACCATCGCTTCGGATAGGATCTTTGGGTACCGGAACAAGATGGAATTTTCCTGTGCAGAGCGCCGATGGTTGCTGCCCCAAGAGATGGGGTGTGATGATGTGGATACCGGGATGGCCTTGGGTCTGCATGTTCCGGGCACATTTTATAAGGTCCTGGATATCGAAGCCTGCCTGCTGCAACCGGATTTGGGAAATCATATTTTATCGGATGTACGCCAATATATCAAAAAATCGCCCCGGCCTGTGTATGGACTGCGTTCCCATGAGGGATTCTGGCGTTTTCTGGTGCTCCGGCATTCGGTGGCAATGGATCAGTGGATGGTCAACATCGTCACCGCAAGCGAAGATATGGAGCAGGTTCGGCCACTGGCGGACCAATTGATGCTTACATATAAAAATATTGCGTCGGTGGTAAACAACATAACGGCCAGCAAAGCGGGTGTAGCCTTTGGTGAGAAAGAGATCAGACTTTCGGGAGATGCGATTTTAACGGAGCGCATCGGAGAGTACGAATTCGAAATTTCGGCCAATTCATTTTTTCAGACCAACACGCTGGGGGCGCAACACCTTTATAATGTTGCGGCTCAATATGCCGAATTGTCCGGCGATGAGGTTGTGGTGGATTTGTATTGCGGCGCAGGTTCGATCGCCATCTATATTGCCGATAAGGCAAAGGAAGTTATCGGAATGGAGATCACCGAGAGCGCTGTCGAGGACGCGGAGCGTAATTGTCGACGCAACGGGATTAGAAATTGTCGCTTTATCGGTGGTGACATTCGTTTCACACTGCCCCAACTGGGCGTAAGGCCCGATGCAATGATTATTGATCCACCGAGGGCCGGGATGCACAAAGATGTTGTCAAAGAGGTGTTGTCCTTGGCGCCGGAACGGATCGTCTATGTTTCATGCAATCCGGCAACAATGGCCAGGGATGTTGCATTGCTCAAGGACCTATATGATGTGGTAGAGGTACAACCAGTTGATATGTTTCCGCATACATTTCACATTGAGTCGGTCGCCAAGCTGGTTCAACGGTCATCAAGGCCGTGACAGCGATCTTTATTTTATTCAATTTTAATTGGGAGGTTTTTAAATGAATGCAGCAGCTGCCCCACAACCCCATGGTGGTGAATTGAAAAATCTTGTCGTTGATGTACAACGCGCAGCCACCCTAAAAGAGCTCTCATTCAACCTTCCTGATATTACGCTGAGTGATCACCATCTATGCGATTTGGAGCTGATGGCTACGGGCGCCTTCTCACCTTTGGAAGGATTTATGGTTCAGGCCGACTATGAGTCGGTCATAGATAGAATGCGGTTACAGGATGATACCCTCTGGCCGATCCCCATTACTTTGGATATATCCAAAAACAAAGCCAACAGCTTGGAGGCCGGCCAATCCGTCGCCTTAAGGGATCCCGAAGGCTTCTTGCTGGCTGTGATGCACATCGAAGATATATGGCGTCCCGACAAGGAACAGGAGGCACAGGGTGTTTATAACACCTGCGATACGGTCCATCCCGGTGTTCGACATCTGTTCAATGAGGTAAAAGATTACTATGTCGGCGGCCGGGTTGAAGTCATTTGTTTGCCGTTGCACTACGATTTTAAGCAGCTCAGGCAAACACCGTCGGAAGTTCGCAGAGAGTGCAAAAAGTTTGGTTGGCAACGGGTGGTAGGCTACCAAACAAGCAGTGTCATCCATCGTCAGCAATTTGAGATCACCCTTGAAGCCATGCGTCGCGCCAAAGCGAATTTGCTGTTGCTTCCCATAGTCGGCATATCGCGCACACAGGAGTTCGATTATTATACACGGGTGAGGTGTTATAAGAAAATAATGCGTTATTACCCGCCCGATACCCACATATTATCGCTGTTGCCCCACTTTTTGAGGATGGCGGGTCCCCGTGAAGCGATTTTGAATGCCATCGTCGCTAAAAACTACGGCTGTACCCATTTCATGGTATGCCACGATCATGCAGATCCGTGTATTGGTCATGACAACGCATGTTACTACGATAGGGCGACGACAGAAGTAATTGTGGAGAAATGCACAGATGATGTCGGAATCCCGCTTTTCCGATTTGAAGAGATGGTTTATCTCTCCTTTGAAGACGAGCACCGGTTCATCAATAATGTGCCAAAGGGCGCCAAGACAATCAAGATAAACGGCAACGATATCCGCGCGCGCATTCGCACGGGACGGAAGGTACCCGGGTGGGCCTCCTTCCCTGAAGTTTTGGATGAATTGCGAAAAGATTACCCGCCACCCTCAAAACAGGGGTTTACGGTGTTTTGCACCGGTCTGTCCGGGGCTGGAAAATCCACGGTTGCCAAAGTGTTGTTCTCTAAAATGCTGGAAATCGGCAAGCGGCCGGTGACACTTCTGGATGGGGATATTGTTCGCCACAATCTTTCCAGCGAGCTGACCTTCTCAAAAGAGCACCGCGATATCAATGTCCGGCGGATCGGATTCGTCGCCAGCGAAATCACCAAGAACAGAGGCATCGCCATATGCGCGCCCATCGCCCCGTATGAGAGGACCCGCGCGGAGATCAGACGGGCCATTGAGGTCCATGGCGGCTTTATCGAGGTCCATGTCGCCACGCCCTTGGAAGAGTGCGAAAAACGCGATCGAAAGGGAATGTATGCCAAG
>JASFKE010000530.1:0-3839 GCA_050118795.1 Desulfobacteraceae bacterium
GTTGGGCATCGCCAATGATGAAGAGGCCCTCCGGGCCTGGGGTGAGATGTTAAGCATCGACAATGCCGAGGGCGTATTGCTTCAGCCGATGGTCAGCGGCATCGAAGTGATCCTGGGGGCCAGCCGCGAGGGGGATTTCGGGCACCTGATCATGTTCGGACTGGGCGGTATTTACACCGAAGTGCTCAAGGATGTTCAATTCGGGCTGGCGCCTTTGACCCAAGCCGAGAGCCGCCGAATGATCCGCGGTATCCGCAGCTACGCAATATTGGAAGGGGTTCGCGGCGAACCGGGAATGGCACTGGACGTTCTGGTGGACAACGTTCAACGGTTGAGCTTGCTGGTCCATGACTTCCCTCAGATCGAAGAGATCGATTTGAACCCCATAAAGGGTACCGGAGTCGATCTTTTTGCCGTCGATGCGAGGATTATTCTCGAAACCCGACCCTGACGCTGTTACTCACGCGCCTGCTCTATGGCATTTTTCACCAGGGCGGCATAGCGATAGACCGCGTGGATGAATTTGCCGTAGGGCATGGTGATGAAAAGCGCCAGGACAAAACCGAGGTGGATGGCCAGCAAGGTCCCCATGGCCGGCGTGGCCCTCAAGCACAGCAGCAGCAGGCCGGTGACGCTTGTGAGCAGCAGCAACGTGGTGAATACCACATCCATGCCGACGCTCTGCCGGGATGCCGGTATTTTGTCCATCTTCCATTTCAGGTAGAGCATCCCGCCGGTGCCCGCCAGCAAAGCCAGCCCTCCGCCGGTGCCCAGAAGAACGGGCCAACTCCACAAGGGGTAGGGCGCCTGTATATGCAAAAAGTGGTCGTAGAAAAAAGCCACGGTTGTCGACGCCAGACAGAGCATGAATCCATAAAAGACCGCATGGTGAAAATTGCGGCGTATCATGCTGAAGCGGTGGTCCGGATAGTTGCACCCGTGGCCGCCGCCGTCCAGATATTTGAGCCTCAACACATCCCATAGGGCCTTCATGTGGGCCGGCCACTGTTTGAGCGACCGGGTGCTTTCGCCGGTGGCGCGCCAGAGATTAATGAAACCTCTCCACAAACCGATGAGCGACAGCACCGCAACCAGCGAAAAGGGGGCCACCATGGCGGCATACGGAATGACGCTATAGAAGGCGCCGCCACCGGTGTGGGAGGCAAAAAGAACATCGCCCCCCCGCAGCAGCAGGGTCAGCAATAGTACCAGCGTAACGGCCAGCGCCGTGATCAAAGAGACAATGAGCCCGTTGTTGCGGAAAAATCCTTTCATCACCTTGGGCCAGCTGAACTCCCGGTAGGTCTCCTGCCTGAGTGCCGCCATGGTGCGCGGTACATTCAAATTGAACTCATGGGGCGGAGCATACTGGCAGGCATAGTAGCACCCGCGGCAGTTGTGGCACAGGTTGGCCAGGTACTTCAGGTCCTGATCGGTGAAGGTGCGCCGCAGCTCCATGGCGGGAAACAGAGCGCAAAAGCCTTCACAATAACGACAGGCGTTGCAGATGGTCATCACCCGATCAGCCTCTTTTAAGGGTGTCGATGACATAACGCACCGCCTCCTTTCCTGCGATCCTGCCGAACACCGTACCCACCGTCATACCGAAACCGGCCATGTAGCCCTGACCAAGAATGTTGCCCGCCATGATCTCGCCGGCTGCGAAGATATTGGTCGACGGCGTCTCATCGTGCATGATCACCTGGGCGCGCTGGTTGACGGTTACCCCGAGGTAGGTAAAGGTGATTCCCGGCCGCAAGGGATACCCGTAGAATGGCGGCGTATCCAGGGCACGCGCCCAGTGGCTCTTGGGCGGTTCCAGGTTCTTGGTGGCGCAGGTGTCCAGTTCCCCCGGGTCGAAATTGCCGGGCTGAACCGCCGTGTTGAATTTTTCCACTGTGGTTTCCAGGGCCACAGGATCAAGCTCCAGTTTTTCGGCCAGCTCGCCAATGGAACCGGCTTCGATGGGAGGAAAGACCGACGGCATGAACAGATCGATGGACTTGGCGTCGATGATGGAGTAGGCGATCTGGTCAGGCTGTCGGGCCACCAGACGCCCCCATATGGCGTAACGTTTTGGCCAGAAATCCTCCCCTTCGTCGTAAAAGCGCCGGGCGTGCCGGTTGACGACGATGCCGAAGGAGACGCAATCCAATCGGGTGACGATGCCGCCGTCGAATTTGGGCGCCCGGGCATCGATGGCCACAGCGTGACACTGGCGCGGATCACCCACGGGTTTGGCGCCCTTGTCCAGCAGAAGGCGCAGCACCACACCCTTGTCATAGGGGGTGCCGCGTACAATGAAGTTGTCGGCGGCCTCGCCCCAGTACTGTTTCAGCCAATGGAGATCGGCCTGAAATCCGCCCGAGGCCACAACCACCGCCCAGGCCTCCACGCTTTTTAAGGAGCCTTGGAATTTAACGGTTGCCGAGGTAAAGTGACCCTCTTGGACGGCAAGATCCACCACTTCCGCCTCGTAAAGGATCCGGACGCCGATCTTCTCGGCGAAGGCATAGTACCCGTTCATCAAGCCCTTTCCGCCGCCAAGGAAAAATGCATTGGTGCGGGACAGGTGAAGGGTGCCGCGCATGGAGGGCTGAAACATACAGCCATGCCGGGTCATCCAGGCGCCGATATTGTTCGATTCACGAATGGTGAAACGGGCAAGCGCTTCGTTGGTCTTTCCCCCGGTGACGCGCATCAGGTCATCCCAGAACTCCTGTTCAAGGTAAGGACCGGTCAGATAGCTGTTGCCCCTTTCATGCAGGTAGCGCAAATTGCGTGTATGACGGCTATTGCCGCCCCTGAACTCAAACGGCGCGCTTTCCAACAGCAAAACACTCGCCCCGGCCTCCCGCGCCGTCATCGCAGCACACAAAGCGGCGTTGCCGCCCCCCACGACGAGGACGTCAAACCGGCTGGAGAGATCAATGGCGGATTGATCATCCGGACGCTTCGTGCCCACGTTGATTACCTCCCTTCGGTTAGAACGCTGCTGTATAGACCACCAGCCAAGGACATCTTACTGCCCTACAATATGCATACCAATTTCCCCTATTTTATATCATTAGGGGGAAAACCTCTAGGACTTCGGGTCCGGCATCAAAAATAATCTTTTAACAGAGCCGGCAATTGAACATTATGTTTCATAATTGCCACAATTTGTAGTAACATTCTGTTACTCTATTGCGTGAATCACCAATTTAAGCCCTTCAAATATAGAGATGTAAAGGCATCCCATATCAATTCCGACAGTTTTTGCAGCTAAACCTATAAACAGATTGCTGACAGGTAGATTTTTAGCCTATGAATGAAAAATAAGCCATTATAGGCTGAAAATATATTAACAAAAACGCCTATTTTGATGTTTTTTTGCGTTATAGGCTAATAATTCAAGAGGTGTTTATGTTTGTTGGCAGGGAAAATGAGCTGCAAAAACTGGCAGGGATCATAAACGCCGACCGGGCAACAATCGGTAATCGGTGTGGTTTATGGACGGCGGCGTATCGGTAAAAGTGAATTGATCAAAAAAGCATTTGAGAAAAAGCCATTGCTTATATTTGAAGGCCTTGAAAATAGGCCCAAGGGCGCTCAAATTGATGCATTCATATTCCAGTTGACCTACCAAACCGGTCATGAGGTGGAGAAAAGCAATATACGATCCTGGCGAGAAGCGTTCATGGTGTTATATGAATATTTGAAAGACAATCCCGCACATCTTGCTTTTGACGAATTTCAATGGATGGCAAATTATCGTCATGAAATAGTGGCGGATTTAAAAATGGTTTGGGATCTCTATTTTTCTAAAATTAAAGGGATTACACTTTTTATCAATCACA
>JASFKE010000531.1:0-3834 GCA_050118795.1 Desulfobacteraceae bacterium
ATGGCTGTGCTGGGGGCTCTCATTCTGACCGCAGACCAACTTGAGGCAGTTTAAGAGCTGTGAAGCTCGAACAGGCTTGGCCAGAAATGCGTCAAAACCGGCACTGCTGATTTCGTCTGTGTCGCAGCCAATCCCTATGGATGTGAACAGCACCATCCCAACGTCCTTCAAGAGCGGATCCTGCTTAATGGCCCGGCCCAGATCAATGCCATCCATTTCCGGCATCATGTGGTCGATCACCGCCAGTTCAAAGGGGTCTTTTTCAGATACGGCCCGTTGCATGGCTGCCAAAGCCTCGCGTGCACTTTCAGCTGTGTCGTATGGAAGACGCCATGACCTGAGATATCCTGCCAGCACCTGGCGATTGGTGGGATTGTCGTCTACCACGAGAATCCGCTTACCTGTGATGTCATCGCTATGATAAGGTTTTTGGATGGGAAGCGATTTTTCTTTCTCCAGCCTGATGGTAAACCAGAATGTAGATCCCTGGTTTGGTCTGCTTTCGAAACCGATATGACCACCCATCATTTCGGTGAAGTGTTTGGCCAGTGCCAGGCCAAGTCCCGTTCCGTTATATCTGCGGGTGGAGCTGTAATCGATTTGGGAGAAGGGATCGAAAATCCGATCCTTGCGCCCGGGATCGATGCCGATACCCGTATCTTTGACGACAAACCGCAGTATGCAGTGGTGCTCTTCATCTTGGGCCAGATTGACATGGAGGGAAACAGTGCCTTGGTGGGTGAACTTGACCGCGTTGCCCATCAAATTCCGGATCACTTTTTTAAGGTGCCGTGGGGCTCCTTTCAGATAGACGGGCACATCTGCATCCACCCGGTGATAGAGCGCCAAATGCTTCTCTTTGGCCTTGGGTTCGATGGTTTTGGACACCTCGTTGATGAGCGCTGTGAGATCAAACCCGATGGTATCCAGCTTTGTCGTTCCGGCCTCGATCTGGGAGAAGTCAAGGATATCGGTGATGATGGCCAACAGCCCTTCCGAGCTCTTCATGATGATGTCGGTATATTCACTTTGCTCATCGGTTAGTTCCGAATTTTGCAGGATGCCTGTTATACCGATGATGCCGTTCATGGGCGTACGCAATTCATGGCTCATGTTGGCGAGGAATTCATCTTTGGACCGGTTGGCCTCATTGGCCGCTGCAAGGGCCGATTCAAGGTTGAATTGGGTCTCTTTAAGTTGTTTCTCGGATTCGATCAATCCGGCCTCTATTTTTTTGCGTTTTTCCACTTCTCTGATGAGGTGACCGTTTATGGTGGATAACCTGGCGTTGAGTTTGGCCACGCCAAAAGCGCCTAAACAGACAGCGATAAAAGCGATGCCTCCGAAGATGAACCATTTTTGGTTTTTCCGGGCTTTGGGTCCATAGGGGCCCGGCTGAAGCTCCTTGAGACAGTCATGCACAGGTTGATAGCTCAGCGGGTAGGCCCAGCCGGCGATCTTGGCGCTTTTGGCTGCCGGAGCGCTCTCTTTCATAAGGAACAATGCCTGGGCCACCTTTGCGGATAGTTTGTCCGGGGTATGGGATAATCTGGCAAGGGGCCACTCGGGGCAGCGGCGGGTGGAGCTCGTCATTCCGGTGGGTTGTCCGGCCGCCGCGTTGATGATGAACTCTATTTTCTTATCGGCGACCGCTTTGGGCATGGAGGTCAAATCCAAGGGCACGATCACAAATTGATGGGGTACCAAGATTTTAGACAGATATACGGCGGTGGGATGCCATTTAGCCCTGCAATGGTTCAACCCGCGCTCGGCCAGCACACCGATTCGCACGGTGTGGGGACCTTCGGATGAAAACCCGGCGGAAACCGGCAGCGCCACAAGCAAAAGGATCAACAGGGAGCGCTTTGCTGCACATCGTAAACACATGCGTATAAACTCCAACGATAAATTTACATCGCGTCGGTCTTGCTTAAAAGGGGCGTTGAACCGCCTCTATGGTAAAAATAATCCGCTTTTTAAATGAGTTGGAATTTCAAATGTGTATTGGAAGATAAAGCACGTCAGTGCAGCGCTATAAAGTAGATCGAGGCAAGCAGGTAATTCCATCACAGTCAGATCGATTTTCTCTGCACACAGTTTATCGATCCGTCGAGGGCTAACTTTAATTATTTTCTTCCAGCGCCTTAATGGGGTGGCAGAGTTGACCGTTGAGTTGAATGGCGTTCAAAGGTAGCCGGTTATCCGTTGATAGCTCAATTTGCGGCAGGCTGAACTCCTCGGCCAGGATCTTTATGTTTTGGCCGTGATGCCCTTTCACACGTGAAACCAGCCTGGGATTCAGCCCAATGGTCAACTTGCGATCCCGTAAAGAGATGTTCCGTATCTTTGTGGTGATGGCCTCCAGCCAAAGGGCCGAATGAACCAACTCGCCGAAGGCCGGATGAAACGGACCGGCAACCAGGTCTTCGCCGGTATCAAACCCGTCCGTGGCCTGCAGCCCCATACGGACAACCTTGATCTGTCTGCGAACAAACAGCACATAGAGATTTTTAACCAGGGCCACCGCCTCCTCCAGGTCCATGGGGTGATATCGACCTTTGCGGTACCACTCGGCCAGCCGGCTTCCTCCGAGAATCAAGGTGGGATAGATGCGCACGAAATCGGGCCCCATTTGTGCAATTTGTTCCCCTGTGGCCATAGCCGATTCGGTTGTGTCGCCCGGAAGCCCCACCATCATTTGAAGTCCTAAACGATAGGAAGCTCTTTTAAGAAGTGTTACGGCATGATGGATATCCTGAGCCGTGTGGCCCCGGCGGGACCTGCTCAACACCTGATCGTTCATGGATTGAACGCCCAGCTCTATGGTGGTGACGGGAAATCGTGTCAGCAGCTTCAGGCGCTGGCCGGTAATGGTATCCGGGCGGGTGGAGAAGCGAATTCCCTGAACCCGTCCATCACATACGTATCGGGTGGCGGATTCCAAAAAAAAAGAGATGTTGTCGTTGGACAGGCCCAGAAAATTGCCACCGTAAAATGAGATTTCGGTGTAACGGGCGGCATCTTTCCGATAGCCCAAAAATCGGGTGATGGTCTCATCGAGTTGTGCTGCGCCGGGCAGCTGCTCGCCGTGGCTGGTGGTGCGGGTTTGGTCACAAAATACACAGCGATGGGGGCATCCGGCATGGGGGATGAAGATGGGGATGACGAAAGGTTTTTGGGTGGCGTTATGGTTCATCAAACGTCATGAGATATCGCTGGAGGGTGTTTAAGCCCAACGGTATACCCCGACCTTGGCCGGAAAATCGAAGGCGTCGTCAGCTTGGATCTTTGATATCCTGTTGTTCGAACAACTCCAAACCTTTCCGGGCCGCCTCTTGTTCGGCCGTTTTCTTGTTTTTGCCCGTACCTTGGGTCTGGAGGTCGCCAACATTCATCTCGATGGTAAATGTTTTATTGTGGTCTGGACCGCTCTCTCGGACCACTTGATATTGGGGAATTTTTTTTATGGTGCCCTGCACCGCTTCTTGGAGACGGCTCTTATAATCCTGTCCAATGGTCAAGGTTTCGCCTGACTGGATCAAGGTTTTGAAATGGTGCTCAAGCAGGGCTGCCGCCACCTCGAACCCGCCGTCCAAATAGACCGCGGCAATCACGGCCTCTAAGGCGTTGGCCAGCAGCGAATTTTTTTCCCGGCCATTGCTTTGAACCTCCCCTTTGCCCAACAGCAGATAGCTCCCCAGATCCAATGTTCTGGCGATTCCCGCCAATTGTGTCTCATTGACCAGGTTGGCCCGAATGCGGGAAAGCTCACCTTCACGCATCTGTGGATAGCTCTTCATCAGCAGGTGGCCCACCACCAGGTTGAGAACGGCA
>JASFKE010000532.1:0-3834 GCA_050118795.1 Desulfobacteraceae bacterium
GCTCTTTTTTTCTTTTATGTTATATTATTGCAACAAATCTGCGGCGGGCTAGACGCCAAGCAGTTTTTCGATCTCATGCCGTACTTGCTCGGCTGCTGAGATGCCAATTTCCTGTAAGCGGGTACGCTGCTCCCCGGTGAGCTGATCGCTCTGCAGGCCCGATGCGATTGCCGTGCCGACCAGCACAGAAGATTCACCGGTCAGATGGTCAATCAGGGTGTCATAGTAACGGCTGTCTCTGCACAATACCGTGGCTGAGGCGTAACGCACTTTTTGTTTGGTCGATTGCAGCTTGTGGACAACCCACTGTGTCACCTCGCCTGTCAGATTCTCCAAACCGATGTTGCCGGCGGAGAAAATCGCCGCCGCCGACTCGTCACCCTGCATAGCGCTGATGATTTCTGTTTCGAGGTCATCACTGACAGCGCTGATATCTTGGCCCTGCGTCTGCATCTGGCGCACCGTGCTGCCCATATTGATGAGGGCATTTCTGCGAACATTCGAGCATTCGGCGACATCGTTGGAGATCGAAGAGAGCGTGTCGTAGGCCTTGTCCGTGACCATATCATTACCGGAGAGGGCCACCATCAGGCGTATCTTCAATAGATCGGTGTCGTCGCCGCCATCCACAGGCAGTTTGACCAATGTATCGAGCATGTAATCTTCCGCTTCTTGACGAGACGTCAGCCCCAATCCGAAAATCATGTCGCGGACCTGATCATCGGCCAGGTTGCCTTGGGTCAGGATATCCACCAGTTCGTCAGACGTCACATGTTCGATCAAATATTCGGCGGAGCGGGCCAGACCGGCTGCATTCCTGGTCTGTTGAAAGTTTTTGAAAGTGTCCCACATCTCTTGCTCCGAGGTCACCTTGGGGGCGATATCCGCCCTTTTTACCATGGCGACCTCCCAACGATTTTTTTGGTTGGCCCGGGCTGTAAATCGCAGTTGGCTTAAATCCATATAGTCGGCAATGCGCTCAGCCTGCATGATAAAGCGAACGGAACCGGTTCTGCCCGCGGAGCCGATGGGCAGAATCTCTTCCGCTTGCAGCGATTTGGGAAGGCACTGCTCATCAACGCTGGCCTCCCACAGCGGGTGCAGCTTCTCCGAAGGCGAAGAGGCGGAGCTTGTAACCAACAGCTCACGCCTCATCTCCCCACGGCTGCCATTCGATACGCGGTAAAGATACTCGCGTTGTAACTGATCGTAGCTGAAGCGGTAAGCTCTCCCCTGGTCACCCACCGAGAGGTTCTTGAGTAGTTGGGAGACAATGGCCATGGGATGGTGTTTCATCAGCCCCAGGTCGTTGAATTTGGAAAAAACCGTGTGCTCGCCGGTCTCGGCGCCCGTGAGGAACAGTACGTCCTCCACCGGACTGGGATCGCCCATATCCCGTCCGGCAGTGGCTTCACTGATGGCGATGTCGGTGGCGGCGCCCAAGATATCGTCCCCGCGACCCTGCTGCAATTGGATGCGAAAATCCAATTGCGACCGATAAATCATCTGCTGGTCGAGTTTGGATTCAACGGTCGTATGGACTTTATAGGCTGTGGCAAAGGGGCGGTTTTGCACGCAAGTGTACGATGCCAAATCGTGTTTGTCACCCGAATCAGCGGCTGCCGTTTGGGGCTGTTGGTCCGGCTTTGGGCGCGGCTGTGGCCATAGGGCGATGGATAAAGCGATTAAACTGATGGGAACAACAACTATCAGAGCGTATTTCGTCACGTTTTTCATAGTACTTCCCCCGTCTAAGAGAGCCGTAAGGTTGGATGTGAGATCGATACCCGACACGGGTGGCGGATACCACTGATGGAAATGTCGCCGTCTTTTTTAAACTGTGGGGGTCAGGCTTGCCGGAACACGGGCCGGGGATTTCCCACCGGCCCGTATTCATCACTAAAGGGAGAGGTCGGTGGAACTCTCGTTGTAAATGAGTTCATCGTACCGCTGGTAGCCCTCCCAGGTGATATCATCTGCACCGCCAAAGATGTCGATATCGATGCCCAGTATTCGCAGAAAGGCGTCAAAAGAGCCGGCGCCGGCGCTCAGTTCGCTGGTAAGGGACTCTTCTTTGTAGATTTCATAGCCGTTTTCGTTGCTGCGCAGACCCTCTTGCCTGCTATACGGCATCGTCACATCCAACACGTCCAGATTGAACTCAGCGCCGAGTTGAAGCAGATCCGGAAGGAAGCTGACGAAGTTGGTGACACGAAGATAGGCTTCCGTGGAGAGCCACAACTCCATGGCGGGATCGACGGTCAAGGCGGTTTGATTGGCATATTGCTGGCCGTCGATAACCAGCGCCGGCAGCGAACGATCGATCACCGAGGTCAACTGCGTGGGGATACTCACGGTGGCGCCGGCAGTGCCGTAGATACGAAACGGGATCAACTCGTAGATCGATATGCTCACGATACCCAGATCCACCCCGGTGAGGTCATGCAGTGCGGTATCGAACAGTTCGCTTTGCACTTGCACCGTAATACTGGGTTCTATGGTCAAGGTGGCTTGGGCGATTTGGCCGTCATCCTCACAGACGGCTTCTGCGGAGAGGTCGAACAATATGGTGTTGGCGATGCTGGGAATATACCAGGCACTGCCGGTATCGGGAGTGGCCCAATCGCCCAAACTTTCATCGATTGCGTCATTCACGGTGTCGGTGATGAACTCGACGGGGTCTGGAATAAATCCCAGAGAGCCGACAACGCTCTCTATCTCACAGACCACCGGTGCGAACATCACGATGGCTCGAAGCTCCGGAGCCACCCCATCGGGTAGTTCAACACCGCCGGTACTGGCCGTGGTGAGCGCCTCTGCATGTTCCTCTGAAACCTCCGTACTCAGGGCGCTGTAAGTGCTCTCGTCGTCGAGATCGCTAATACAGGAGGAGCCGGAACCGGTAAATCCATCTTCGCAAGGTACGTAACACAGCCCCTCTTCTTCAACCAGGCCGTCCGCGCAGATGGTGGAGGTGAACTCCTGAGCGTAAATGTCCTTGTCGGAAAACCAAAATTTTCCCCAGTTGGCGCAGAACAGGCCCATATCGGTCCACCCATCCGGGCAGTCCTCCCAGCAAGAGCCTATTGCCGCGGTGTAACCCGTGGGGCAGATTTCCGCACAGAAGCCAAAAATCTCGCCAAAGCCTTCGGGGCAACTATCCGGCGAGGTGCCGGAGCCGCGACTGTAGCTTGAGGTGAACAGGGTGCTGTCGAGCTCCTCCTCGGTCATTGTCGAGGTGTCCACGATCGAATCCTGCACAGTGCTCGAAACCGATATAAATGGAGAGCCATCACTGACGCCGCTTACTGCGTCGAGAGACAACGGATATATGGCGCCGCTATCGTTGTCACTGTCGACATCGAGGGAACCGCTCTGCGCCCAACATGGACCAAGCACTAACAACAGAAGACAAATAGAGATATAACCGGACCGTTTCATTTTGCTTTCCCCCTTTTTGTAGAATGAAAAATTAATCAAGTTGCATCCAAATGGAACTGAGTCGCGCTTTGGGGGGGCAAAATTTCGACAGCTTGGAAAAAAGCCGTAAATTGCATTATCCCGGCCAAGGTCCGGATCGGGATCTGCAAGGTATTAACGGTTTCCGGCCTAGGCCGGAATGTCGGACCGATCTTAAATTCCGAGCTCTTTACGAATTCATCGATTCGGGTCCGCTTTCAAGACGCAACGGTGGTGCTAAAAAGCAAAGGGTATCAACGATATCGCTGATGTTTCTATTTGTTATGTCTTTAATTGATAATGTGGTTCTTTTTTTAGATAGTTTGGCTCTATAGGATATGACCATGGTTTGTCAATAGCAAACTGACGTGTCAG
>JASFKE010000533.1:0-3827 GCA_050118795.1 Desulfobacteraceae bacterium
GCCGATACCGACCACCCAGTTAAACTGCCGCCCCTTGGCGTATGAGGCGGTGAAAAAGACCCTGGCCATGTGGAGAAAAACAGCGATGATCATCGCCTCGCCGGCCCACTTGTGGATATTGCGCATGAACCTGCCGCCGCTGACGACAAAATTGATATCCTTCACCGTGTTGAAGGCGTTGGAGATGGATGGGTTATAATACACCATCAAAAAGATACCGGAAGCGAAGGCGATCACGAGGAGAAATAGAGATATAAGCCCCAAACCGAAGGTGTAGGTCGGCCTCAGGGAGTTGAGATGGGTTTTGACCCCCTGGACATGCAGGAAAAAATTGTTAAACATGACGGCGGCCCGGGATTTGTCTGAGGTGAGCTTGCCGCTTCTCAAAAAAGATTCCAGAAAAGAATCTTTCATGTTGATCAGGTTCCCTTTAAACTTGTCCAGTCCCGATTCATTCAAGGCATTCATCATAGGTATCCGTTCAATTTCTTTGTCGTGTTAGGCAACGGTCTTATTCTGTGCGCTGTCGCTTTTGGCAAAGATGTACTTGGTGCCGATGGGAACGGTCTTTGCCGTGTCCACAGCCAATGTTCCGTCCTCCAGTTGGCGGATCTCGTGCCACTCCAGGGGGCGGGGCGCCGGACCGGCAATGACCTTGCCGTCCAGGGTGTATTTCGATCCGTGGCAGGGACACTGAAAGCCCCATTCGGTGGGTGCCACAGTACAGCCCAGATGGGTGCAGATGCTGGATATGGCAAAGATGCCATCGCTATCTGAAAAAATAACGACCCTTTTATCGAGAAGGTTCTTGACTGTCCCCTCGGGAAACTGTTCCGCCTTGCCGATTTTGAACCTCGACGGCTCCTCGTAGCGGACATTGGGCTTGATCAATCTCAGGCAGGTTGCCACTGCACCCACCGATGCTATACCGGTTATCAGCAGTGATGTCTTGCCAAGGAAGTCACGCCGGGTGCCTCCCTTATCATCGACGGTTTGGCTACTCATTTATATGCCTCCTTGCATAAAAATCTCTCCATGGTTATCGCATCCACAGGGCATCTCTTGGCGCAGAGCGCACACCGGATGCAACGCTCTTCGTCTTTGATAATTGCCGCCCCCTTGGTTTCGGGCGCCTGGCCGTATCTCTTTTCGTAAAGGGTCGTCAAGGCATCGTTGCCGGCCATGTTTTCAAGACTGACCAGCCTCAGGCAGTATTCGGGACAGACATCGGCGCAACCGCCGCAAAGGATGCAGCGATCACCGTTGAAGATGGTGTTGACCGCACAGTTGAGGCATCTGCCGCCCTGCTCATGGGCCGTCTCCTGGGCGAAGCCCTTCTCGACCAGTTGGCCGATGCCGGAGATACGCTCCTCCACAGGGGCTGCAGGCACCCCTTTTCGACTGATCTTCTCATAATCATACGGGTGGGCAACGTCGTTTTCGACAACTTCGCTTTCGTAGCGGGTTGTATGATCCTCGAAGGTTTTCACCTCCAAAGCGGTTGAACTGATGTGCTCATGAATCGCCCTGGCGCATTTCTTGCCGCTGGCCACGGCATCGATAACGAGTTTGGGCCCGTAGGCGAGGTCACCGGCCACAAACAGACCCGCAAGCGAGGTGGAGACGCCATCGGTTTCGACCCGGATCATGCCCCGATCCGTCTTTTCGATATCGAGCTGCCCATCATCAAGAAAGGAGAGGTCATAGGCCTGACCGATGGAGAAGAAGATGGTATCCGCCGGCAGCTTCATCAAATCCGACTCGTCATACCGGGGGTTGAAGCGACCCTCCTGATCAAAAACCGCGATGCATTTCTTAAAAACAATGGAGGCCGCATTGCCGCTCTCATCCGCATCGATGCGATGGGGACCGTAGCCGTTAATTCGGACGACGCCCTCTTCGGCGCCCTCTTCTATCTCGATTTCGTCGGCAAGCATCTCTTCAAAGCTCTCGATACAGACCAGGGTGACCGACTCCACGCCTTGCAGCCTGGCGGAGGTCCTGGCCACGTCATAGGCGACATTGCCACCGCCGATGACGACCACCTTTCGCCCCACATCGACCGCTTTGCCGGTAAAGACATCCCGCAGAAAGTCAACGCCCCCGATAACGCCTTTACTTTCATACCCTTGCATGGGAATCATGCGCGATTTTTTGGCTCCCACGGCCATGAGAACGGCGGCGGATTCATCATAGAGCTGCTGCAGGGAGAGATCCTCTCCGACCTTGATCCCCAGCCGGATTTCCACACCAAAGGCCTTAACGGCATCTATTTCCGCCTGGAGTAATTCCCTTGGAAGGCGGTAGGGGGGAATACCCACGGCGCACATGCCGCCGGCAACATCTTCCATCTCATAGATGACGGCCTTGTAGCCCATCAGAGCAAGATCATGGGCGCAGGCCAATCCGGCCGGTCCGGCGCCGATGATGGAAACCGGCCTGGATGTCTCTGCCGCGATCCCCATAATACCGGTGCCGCTCTCTAAAAATTTTTCTTTGAAGGTATGGGCAAAATCTTTTTGGTCGTCGTAGATCTCGACGCCGTACTTTTGGGTGACAAACCGTTTCAGCGCCCTGATGGAGACCGCTTCATCCACACTCCCTCTGCGGCAGGCCAGCTCACACGGAGCTGCGCAGATGCGCCCGCAAATGGAGGCCAGCGGATTGGGTATGCGTGCAATCCAGTAGGCCTTTTCATAATCGCCCTCGGCGATAGCTCTTACATAACCTCTGGAATCGGTGTCCACCGGACAGCCCGTCTGGCACTTGATATTCTGTCGCCAGTACTTATAATCCGGAACAACTATCTTAAATAATGATTGTTTCTTCATACCCGACAATGGCTTCCCTCACTCCCCCCCAAAGAGAATCCAAACCACGAGCTCCCTATTTGGCAGGGGGTACGACAGGTTCAGGCTCCTTTGCATTCAGCACCACACGAGTTCAAGATAAACAGGATACGATAAGTCTTATATATAGCCGGCCGAGCCATGTCAACCCCATTTTGTTACAAAATTAATAGGCTGTGATGGCCGATTGGCCCTATATCCTTATTTCCTGGTTGTTTGCAGTGGATTTGTTTTTAAATAATTTCGAGCCCGCCTTGTTGAGTGTCCTGTCTCAATTTCAATCAGAGAGTAATGCAGAATGTGAAAGTACACGTGCCTTGCCCCGTCAGAGTATTAATTTTCAGTTTATTGCCACTATGGTGTTTATCTTAAAAAAAAAATTAATCTTTAAGGTTTTGCACCCCCACATACATGCTTATCCGCCATGATAACGATAGGCTGTTTCAGTACAGACGGGTGCGGCAATTGGAAAAATGCAATTCATATTGATCGCAGATCGTAATTATGAGATAAAAGCGGCACAAGTTAAGCGCTCTTTTCCGGCAAAGGGGAAGACAGCGGTGCTCTCAACCGCCAATGCCCGCCCCTGGGGCTGAGATCTCTTCCCCTAGGGATAGCGAATACAACGCAACAGTCGTCGAACGAAATTCTACTCGTTAAAACAGGACAAACGAACAGGTCTGCCGCCGCCTACCGGGTGGAGAGAATCCGTAAAAGGGTGATTCTACAGCAGCGTTTTATTGTCAACCCATTCAAATTCAATCTATTTGAAACAGCTCATGACAGGAAAGGACAGCCATGAAAGCAGCATTGGGTTCACCACGAGAAATTACCGTTCCCCATCGAAAAATCCCCCTTGAAATTCCCGAAGGTGTCACGCCGACCGAATTTTTCAACAGCCCCTACAACCTTCGCCACCTGGCAAGAGAAAACGGTCTGTTGAGAAATGCCGAAGGTTTTCTTTTATACAGAAAAGCC
>JASFKE010000534.1:0-3827 GCA_050118795.1 Desulfobacteraceae bacterium
GAAAATTTTTTATATTGTGTTACTGTCCTGTAACCACCTGTGTGTAGTGAAGCATGTTGGCGTAAAAAAGGTTAAATGTCTTGTCAGCAGTGATTAGAGAGTATGCTGGAGAGAGGCATCATAAACAGGGTAAAGGGTAAAAATGCGACTTCGATTCAGTCTAACACTACTGTTGTTGTCTGCCACATTTTCAGGATTTGCCATTGCAGCTCAGCCTGACATCCATTCTAATAACGTACCGCGCCAGAGCCGGCAAAGCGTAAACCAGCCGAGCGGTGATATTCAAGATCGACAGGCTGTGGTTTCAGCACAAACAAATAAAAAGATAATCTTTACGAACATGAACGGAGGCTTAGGTTTTGGGTCCGGAGTGGCTGAGGTGGAGTCCGCCTCTAACCCGGGTTTAACGTCCGACAGGTCCATCGAGGCCCCCTTCATCGACAAGCACTACCTCTCTTTCGAAACAGGAATTACGGATAGTGATGATGGTGAGTCAGAACCGGCACAGTTGCCGAATTTTCTTTGGCTCATTGGATTTGGTATATTTTGGATATTGGGTGCCCGAAGAAACCTGGATAGCTCTAACGCGGCGTAAGGGGATTCCAAATATCGTATTTAAAAGAGAAGATGGCATACGATGTATACCATCTTTTTTTTTACAACTATAGGGGACTTTTCCAGCGCCCTAAACATTTAACCTGTAGCCCACCCCATAAATGGTTTGAATAATCTGTTGGTTCGGCAGGATGTCCGCGATTTTTCGACGCAGGTTTTTAACATGGCTGTCGATGGTGCGGTCATACCCTTCAAACTGGTATCCCTGCACCTTGTCCAGCAGTTCGCTGCGGGAGAATACCCGTTCGGGAAAGGCGATCAGAACGCTGAGAAGGCCGAATTCGCTGGGGGTCAGGGTAACGGGTGTCCCTTGGACCGTCACTTTTCGCGTCGCCTCATCCAGAATGATGGGGCCGGCGACGAGGCGATGTTGGAACGTTTCGTCGGTACGCACCCGGCGCAATACCGCCTTGACCCGGGCCACCACCTCACGCGGGCTGAAAGGCTTGCAGATATAGTCGTCGGCGCCGAGCTCCAGGCCGAGCAGGCGGTCCACCTCCTCCACCCTGGCCGTGATCATGATAACGGGAATATCGGATAATTGGCGGATTTCCCGAAAAAGCGTGATGCCATCCATGCCTGGCAGCATCAGATCCAGCAATATCAGCGCAGGCGTTGTGCGCTTTATCTTGTCCAAGGCTTCGTCACCACGGCTCAGGCACGTGACCTTGAACCCCTCCTTGCACAAGTAGTCTTTAAGTATGTCGGCGAGTTTTTTTTCGTCATCAATTACCAGAATATGTTCTTCCGTCATAGAATTACCTCGGAGATCTCTTTTTCGTTGCAGTTTTTGGTAGCGTGATTCCTATGGATAACCCCCCCAGGGCGCTTTTATCCGCCCATATTCTGCCGCTATGCCCTTCAATGATTTTCATGCAGATCGACAGTCCAAGTCCGCTGCCGCCCGATTCACGGCTCCGGGAGGTATCCACCCGGTACAGCCGGTCGAATAAGCGGGGCAGGGCGTCATCCGGAACACCTGGGCCGGAATCCTGAAAATAGAGGGTTAGTTCGTCGGCATCTTCATGTCCGCTAATTTGTAAAGTGCCGGGAGAGTGCACGTATCGGCATGCATTTTCAAGTATATTGGTGAAGACCTGGCCGAGACGGTAGGCGTCGCCTTTTATGGAGGTCTTTGCAAGGCCGTCGAGTTTTGTTTCGGCGGTGATGCCACATTGGACCAGGCGCGTGCGGTAGCTGGTCAAGGTGGTTTCCAGAATATCGCAGGGAGCTATCAGCGTTTTGCTCATACTCAGATTGTCCGAGTCGGCCATGGATAGCAAATGCAGGTCCTCCACGAGTTTATTGATCCTCAGTATTTCAGTATGCAGCGATGTCAGGTTGTGCGGCGAGGGGTCCCGGACCCCGTCCTGGAGCGCTTCGATCTCTCCACGCAGAACGGCCAGGGGCGTTCGCAGTTCGTGGGAGATGTCGGTGAGCCACTGGCGCCGCATGCGTTCATAGTCCTCAAGGGTAGCCGCCATGGAGTTGAAGTTTTCGGCAAGCCGACCAAGTTCATCCCCGGTTGTGGATGAGATGCGTACGGTAAAATTGCGCTGGGTCAGCTCCAGGGTTCCACGGGTGAGCCGCTGGATCGGGCCCAAGAGATGGCGCGAGAATATGAAGGCGATTAAGGCGGTTAGCCCAATCACAACACCGCCTAACATATAGAGATCCCGGGCCTGGCGTTTCATCAGCTCGGCCGGTGCTCCCGATTTGAAGGGCTTGGGTGCATGCATTCCCAGCCATCCCACGGTTTGTTCGTCTACCTCGACGGCAACCAACTGACGCCGGTCCTGTGGCCCGGGGGTGCCGATGATGGCCTGATGGTCTGCATCCATCAATAATACTCCAGGCAGACCTACAGGCGGCATGAGATTCGATAGCGATCCGGCGCGTCCTTCCGGCGGCCGGGGTCCATCCGGAGATTTTTTTCCATCAGGGGGGGGCGGGGGGATTTGGTCTCTGACCTCCGGTATACCTTGCAGCAGATACTGCCAGCGGTCTGCATTGTTCTGGATCCTGCCCCATCCATCGGCGGCACGATACTCCTTCTGCAGAGCCGGCACCAGTTGCTGCAGGTTTTCCACTTCCACCTGGTGAATGTACCGTTTGAAATTGATGGAAAACAGGTATCTCGAAAATAACAAGGTCCCAACAGCGATAGCCAGAATTAGAAAAAATGCTCCGAACAATTTATAAGAGAGTTTGGCCTTCATTATCCAAATAAAACCCATTTCCGCCGAAATTTCAATCTCCGTTCAGGATCAGTCGAAAAAGCCCATATTCCCATCATATTTTTTACACAATCGATCTCTATAACACATCCAAACAATCAACCAAAGGAGGAACATGATGAAAATACCATTTCCACGACGTATTTTAACGGTAATGACTATAACGGCTGCTATCGGTGTCGGCCCACAGGCGGTATGGGCCCAGGATAGCGTATCCGGAACGGACCAGGGGGCAGGGTTCATAGAGCGTTTTGACCAGAGTGGCGACGGCCTGGTTTCGTCTGATGAGTTCCCCGGGCCAGACGACCTCTTCAGCAAGTTGGACAGCGATGGCGACGGTTATATCAGCGCCACGGAAGCTGAGAAGGAGCCGCCCCATGGGGGCCCCGGCAGTGGTGATATGCTGGCGGATTTCGATGCCGACGCTGACGGACAGCTCTCTGAGGAGGAGTTCCCCGGACCGGCGGAGCACTTTACGGATCTGGACACCGACGGCGATGGATATTTAAGCGAGCAGGAACTGCAGTCCGGCCGACCGGGGCCTCCGCCAGGTGGTGGTGGCGGTATCGAACAAGATGATGCTGATCAGGACGGGAAAGTATCCCAGACAGAGTTCAGCGGCCCGGCCGAACTTTTCAGCAAACTGGATACCAACGGTGACGGTTATATCAGCCAGGACGATGTCCCTGCCGGAGGAGGTCCGACTATGGCAATGAGTGATGAAAGTCAACAGTAGTCAATGATCGTATCGAATCAGGACAGGGCTTCATGATCTCATGCGGACAACTGTTTTTCCGGTGGCCCTTTAAGCTAGGCCACCGGTACAAATCTTATCTATCCTTTGGATGCGTAACCCTATGAAGCTGGATAAAATATGGCTCGCAATGTTGATTCTGCCGGTTTGCCTTGGAGGTTGCACCGCAAACAAAGTGGCCAGCCAATGGCGCAACGGCAATTTCATCGCCGACGGATCCG
>JASFKE010000535.1:0-3824 GCA_050118795.1 Desulfobacteraceae bacterium
GCGCCCCTGATAATTAAAGGTACTGGCCCTGCAGTTGACCCATTTATACAATCTGTCGGAGCCGGCATGATTTTTGGCGACAATTTGAAAATCAGCTTCCACATTTGCAATGGAGGTGTTGACAATATTCTGGTAGGCCAGTTTTAGTTGCGCTAAATTGTCCGGGTGGATGAAACTAAAGTCCTGATTGCGGATCTTAACCGCCAGATCGTCGATGGTGCGCATCAGTTCCGGGTTTTGGTAAACTACCGTGCAATCTTGGATGATGGCGATGCCGACCAAAGATTTTTCCACCAACTCCTGGAATTGCTGCTGACTTTTGTCTCTTTCAGCCGTTCTTTCCTGTATTAAAAGCTCAAGGGCATCACGATGCCGTTTGAGTTCTATGTGGTTGCGAACCCTGGCTTTAATGACAATGGCATTGAACGGTTTGGTAATGTAGTCAACAGCACCGAGCTGGAATCCTGCCGATTCAGTGGCCTGGTCTTTTCTGGCCGTGACAAAGATCACCGGGATAGAGCGCGTTCGTTCGTCGGCCTTTAATCTGCGGCATAATTCAAAACCGTCGATGCCCGGCATGATCAAGTCCAGCAGGATCAAGTCGGGATTGAGTCCGGCAACG
Organism: Desulfobacteraceae bacterium; assembly: GCA_050118795.1. Taxonomy (GTDB): domain Bacteria; phylum Desulfobacterota; class Desulfobacteria; order Desulfobacterales; family Desulfosarcinaceae; genus JARRKU01. Next base: position 623 of record JASFKE010000535.1, read on the forward strand.
TCCTCGAGGACTTTCAGATTATCCGTGTATCCAATGGTTTTATAATTTTCCTTGGCCAGTATGGTTTCGAGCAGCTGGACCTGGAACGGATCGTCATCCACGATGAGAATTTTGGGTGGTGATGGGTCGTCTACGGTTTTTGCAGGTTGAACATTCATCGACTTTATCAACGGTTATTTGTTATTAGCAATAAAGCCTTTATAGAGGGCAAATGATCATAGGTCAAATATTTGTTGCAAACCCCTTTGGTTATCTATTGTTTTTCACGATTCAACATCATCAACATCACGGCGCCCAAAATCAGGGCGCTGCCGATATATCCGGTGGCGCCAAAGGTTTCACCCCACCAGAAAAAAGCAACAACTGCGGCCATCACCGGTTCCAAAGTGGCGGTAATCGCCGCACGGGAGGCCTCTAAATATTTTACACCTATATAGTAGCAAAAATATGCGCCGTAGGTACTCAAAACGGCGATACAGGCCAATGCACCCCAGGCAGTGGGACTTTTTGGTGAGAATTCCACCCATGGCAGCAGGGTGGCGGCACCAATGGGGAGCAGGTAAAAGAACAGGTTCGGAGATGAATAGCGGGTAGAAAAGTATTTGCCGAAAATATAATAGAGCGAATAAGAAAAACCGGATGCCAACCCGAAGATCAGTGCCGACCATGTCATTTGTATACTGCCGCCGCCCCCGGCGACACAGACGACGCCAATCAGGGTCAGGACCAAGGCCGCAATTTTAGAGCGTGTCAGCAATTCACCAAAGGTAAATCGGGCGATCAGGGCCACCCATGCCGGAGCGGTGTAGAGCAGCACGGATGCAAGGGCTGCCCCACCGTGGCGAATGGCCAGTTGGTAGAAGCCATAGAAAAACGTCACCCCGGTAACGGCAAACAATATCACCATGGGGATATCGCGGATATTCAGGCGCAAGCTTTTTGTGACCACGGCATGGGTTGCGAATAATCCCCATGCCAGCACGGCTCTCCAGAAGGCGACCTCCATGGGTTGCAGCCCTTCGGAAAAGGCCAGTTTTGAAAAAGGTCCTAGAATCCCCCAGAGCAAAGCCGCTGTGGCGATATAAAAATAGCCTTTCAAATGCAAGTGGAAGTCCTTAGTTTGCAGTAGCGACAAAGCCCATCGCTTCTCTCCACCAATTTTCTTCGGGACCCGTGGGCCAGCTGTTGTGCCCGGCATCTTGAAAACGCCAGATACGTTTGGGAGCCCTCAAGGCGTCATAAAGTTTGGTGGTGTGTCTGTTGGGGATCACCTCGTCGTTCTCGGCCATGGCCACCGCCACCGGGCGGTGGAATGATCTTAGGTTTGAAACGCTGTCAAAACGGTCTTTTACCAGCCAGCGGGCCGGCAGATACCAATAATGGGTTTGGGCCAGGCTGGGAAGGGAGTCCCATGGCGTGACCAGCACCAGACCGCAGATAGGTGTTGAAGACCCTTTTGCAGCTGCCGCCGCCACACCGCACCCCATCGATTCGCCAAATAAGTAGATCGGACCGCCAAACTCTTTTTGTGCCAGCGAGATGATATTGCCTGCGTCGGCAACCAGGCTCTTTTCGGTCAGTTTTCCGGATCGGCCGCCATAGCCCGGATACTCCGCCAATATCACCCTGTATCCCAATGGCTCCAAGGCGCGGGCCACGTAATACCGATGCCATGCAGACCCTGCATTGCCGTGAAAAACGATGACGGTTCCTTTGGCTTGGGTAGTATTGGCACCCATAAAGCCTTTGTAATCGGACGCGTCCGGCCAAAATTCAAGCCCAACGGCTGCAAGTTGTCCGGCGCTGGGTTTTTCCCGCTCCGGAAAGTAGAGCAGGTTGCGCTGCAGCACAAAGACGAGCCCGACCACAAGCATATACCCGATACAGATATAGACCGTATACCGGATTGCGATTGTTACGATGTTCTCCATGATGTTGACAGTCCTGCAGGGTTATGGTTAAAATCGCCATTATCAAGCAAGATGGTGCAATTATATTTTGCCGAGGCCCTTACATCTGTCTTCAATTATCACTAAAGGGGAAACGATGCCAATAGACAATTCACCCGGCTCGAAGATTGCCACCATTATCATGGCTGCCGGACGCGGCAGCCGCATGAAAGGTTACGCGGGTAACAAAACCCTCTTGCCTTTGGTGCCGGGCCCATCTGTTTTTGAAGGTCAATACCCGCTGCTGCTGTATTTGACAGACCATCTCCCGGCGGGCCCCAAATCCGTTGTCGTCCACCACCGCAAAGAGGATGTTATAAAGGCCACAAGTGCATTGGATGTGACCTATTGCGAACAACCCCAGCTCAACGGCACCGGTGGCGCTATTTTAGCGGCGCAGGACTTTATCAAAGAACAGCCCTGTGACCGGCTTATCATCACCATGGGAGACGTGCCCTTTGTGAAAAAGGGAACCTATGCCCGGTTGGTTCAGTCACTGAATGAAAATGATATGGTCATATTGGGATTTCGTCCGGCCGACAAGAAGCAATATGGCGTTTTGGAAATTGAGGCGGACAAAGTTGAAAAGATCACCGAATGGAAATTCTGGAAAGATTATCCCCCGCAAACCCAGGCGGCGCTCACTGTCTGCAATTCCGGAATCTATGCCGTCACCCGGGATGCCTTAATCAACTACCTGCCCATTTTAGCTTCCCGGCCTCAGATTGTGCATAAGGAGGTCAATGGCCAATTGACGGCCATTGAAGAGTTTTTCATCACAGACCTCATCGAATTTATGGTCGCAGACGGCAAGGCGGTGGGGTATTATGTGACCGACGATGAGATCGAGACCATGGGCATCGATGATGCCGATGCTTTAAAAAAGGCCCAGTCTATTTATCGTCAAAGGATCGACACGGATTGAATCCTCCCCCTGGCTGATCCCGTAAATAGGCTTTAAAATCAGCTATCCAATATTGGCCTTTAACAGTGCCAGTTGCTATTGCACATTGTAATCCAGCGGTGATCGATATAAATTGTCCTTCGATGATGAGAAATGCATCAAACACCGTTGGTTTGCAGGCCATCGTATTTGCTGTGGTATCGGCCGGTTTCACAACGATCTATCTGCTGCAACCGGTCTTGCCGGTGCTCAAGTCGGAGTTCGGCATCGATGAGAACCACGCCTCGATGGCGATATCGGCTGTGATCCTGGGGATCGCACTTTCCACTCTGCCCTTTGGCTGGCTGGC
>JASFKE010000536.1:0-3820 GCA_050118795.1 Desulfobacteraceae bacterium
GATGCTGTACACCATGGAGTACCCCAGGGCGATAAGGGCGTAAAAGCTGCCCCATTGCAGGGCGTTGATGACGTTTTGCAGAAAAAAATCCATGGGCGCGCTCCTCTGCCCTGAAATAAAGCAGGGGACGGACGCCCGGCTTCGGCCCGCCCCACCCCTGCGGTTTTAACGATTGCAGACCATATGAAATCCGATAATGGCGTGGCTGTTGAACCACTTGCACTGCGACACGCTATCCATCCTTTTCCGGGCCGCATGAATGGCCCGGCAGCCGGTTCCCGTAGACCGTGATATGCAATTGTGATCGATCTCGACGTGTCGTCAAGGGCATACGGATTGATAAAATTCGTACTCTCCCTTTTCACTGATGCGTACAATAACCGCACACTTGACCGGGTCCCCCTCTTCGGTGAAGGTCATGTTGCCGGTGATGCCTTCAAAATTTTTAATTTTGGCCAGGGCATCGCGAATCGCCTTGCGGTCTTTTTTTACTTTTCCGGTGATTTTACCGGTATCTTGAATGGCTTGTTGAACCAGGCGCAGGGAGTCCCACGTCAATGCGGCCACATCATCGGGCACATAGCCATGCTTGGCGTTGTAGCGCTCTATGAAAGCTTTTGTGGCGCCTTTGGCACCGGCTGCGGCGTAATGGGTGCTGAAATAGAGCCCGTAACACTCTTTTCCACACAAGGTTACGGTTTCAGCCGACCCCCAGGAATCGCTGCCCACAATGGGTTTGTTCCACCCTAGCTCATGGGCCTGTTTTACGATCAGGGCCACTTCATTATAATATTGGGGGGTAAAAAAGAACTCGGCCCCGGAGTTAATGATCTTGGTCAGCTGGGAGCTGAAGTCAGCATCTTTGGTGGTAAAACTTTCATAGGCCACCACCGAACCGGCGCCATTGGCATCCTCCCAGGCTTTTTTGAACACTTCCGCCAAACCTTTGGGATAGTCGCTGGCCACGTCAAATAGCACCGCCGCTTTTTTAAACCCGAATTTTTCTTTTACAAAGTTGGCCACCACCGGGCCCTGGAAGGGATCCAGAAAACAACCCCGGAAAACATACGGGCGATCTTTGGTCGTATCGGGATTGGTGGACCAGGGGCTGATCATCGGGGTTTCATAGTTGTTGGCCACGCCGCCCGCCGGTATGGCCTGACTGGAAGCCTGGGGGCCGACAATGGCCAGTACCTCGTCTTCGGTGATCATTTTGGTATTGGCCTTGACCGCCGATTCCGCTTTGGACTCGTTGTCCTCGATGACCACTTCGACCTTGTATTTTTTGCCGCCGACATCCAGGCCGCCGGCCTTATTGATGTCTTCAAGCCACATCTGGGCCGCATATTTTGACCCTTCGCCGACTTTGGGAATGTCTCCGGTGATAGGCGCATTCAGGCCGACTTTAATGACAGCCTCTCGGCTGCGGCTCCAGGAACTTGTTGAAAATATCAACGATGCCGCCACAGCAAAAACCAAACAAACGGTAAGTTTACGCATCTCTTCCTCCTGTTTAAGTTATTAGATCGCTTATTCCCGGGTTGGGAGCAAGGTTATGCATGCGGATAAACCTCAATTGTAAGTTGATTTATGGGAGAGGTGATTAATGGGGGGAGATAGCACGATCCACAACGATTTACAAACTATTCTTTGACGAATCAACGACTAAGGGCCTGTTTGCCGGAAGTGAGGGCCTCTTTGTCAGCGATGTGTCAAGATCGTAACCCAAAGTGAAATTTTGGTTGTCTTTGCGCGGGATATGCATACAAGTTACTGCCTTAAATACGTTTCCGATGAGACCTCTATTGGGATTGGGCAATGGTTGATATGGGCCGCTATATTTGGTACAATAATTGCTTTATTTCGGGTCCAATTCCTTACCGAAGCAGTTTAGACAATGTTCTCGATGTAATTTTTTAGCTGAAGACATAAGATGATGATAATCTCCTTTTTGGGCGAGGAGGATTTGATAGATGGGTACCCGGATCAAAGTTCTGGTTGTAGATGATTCCTTGTTTATGCGTAACGCAATCAGTGAGATTGTAGAATCCGACCCCCAACTGAAAGTTGTGGGAACGGCGAAAGATGGCGCTGACGGCTTGAGGAAGGTTAAAGCACTTCAGCCGGATGTGGTTATCCTTGATATCGATATGCCGGGTATGAATGGATTGTCCGCCATTCGGAACCTTATGATTCGATACCCTGTACCCATTCTCGTATTCAGCTCCCTTTTCAGTTATGGCGAGGTGACCTTCGAAGCCTTGGAGCTCGGGGTCATTGATTTTTTGCCCAAGCCCAGCGGGATGGTCGCCGGAAGGATGGGAGACATTCGGAAACAAATCACGGACCGTGTTAAAGTCGCCAGCGGTGCGGACATCGGCAATGTTCGGCGGGTCAAGTTAACGCCGCAACATCGACAGCCAAAGTCTTACTTTCAAGCCGTGGCTGCTCCATTGGACAATATCATTGCTGTGGGGGCCGGCTTCGGCGGGACCAATTCTGTCATCAGGCTCTTGTCACAGCTTTCAACGGGTATGCCCTGTGCCGTTATCGCTTTGATAGAGATGTCTCCTGAGATTCTGCCCTCTTTTGCTGCAAAATTTAATGCAAGCGTGCCCTGGGATGTCCGCCCGGTTGAAGACGGACAGACAATCAGGCCGGGAAGATGCTATATCGGCTCCACTGAGACCACAGTGCGGGTGGATCGTGACAAACAGTATGCGCCCTGTCTCCGGCTGCATGAGAAATCGATGAATCCATTGAACGAATTGTTCAGATCTACGGTTCAAGTTTTTAACCTGAACACCATTGGGGTATTGATGACCGGGCTCGGCGCTGATGGCGCAGATGGATTTTCACGTATTCAAGTCCAGAACGGCGTGACAATTGTGCCGGATACCGTTTGCTCCGTTCGTCCGAATTTTACACAATCCGCAATTGACTTCGGCACAGTGACCCACATCGTCAGTGAAGGGCGGTTGGCCGATGTTATCGAGAAAGCCATAGCTGTTAGAGTCGAATACAAGGTTGCCTGAATGATTCCCGAATAGACTGCCGTGGGCACGAAAAAAGGGTTCCCTCTATCCACACGCCGGAGGTGGTATGGATCCGTTTAAGTTGACACCTTTTCGGTGACCCTTACAATTGGATAGACTTTAAAGCCAATTAAAGCCGTGCAGGTTTAAAAAGGGTGGGGCGATTGGATGTAGATTCCTTAAAGCGGAGAGTTCTTTATAACTGTGATGTCACCGATGCCCGCCATGCCGGAATATATTCGGTATGTGGATTGGTGATGCGGCTTCGTGATCTTTATAAATGGGAGCGCCGGCTGTCGCCATGGCACGAGGATGACGCCGCCAAAGTCCTGGAATGGATCGGCGACAAAGAGATCCATTGGGAAGAGTTGATGGAGGCCGATTACCGCCCGCTGCCGGTCAATGACCGCAGCCTGGATGCCTTTGATGCCAAAAGGGTGAATCAATCCATCAAATCCACGGGCCTCTACTACGGCGCCGGGTATGCCCACAGCTTAAAACCCACCTTTTTCTTGGCCGAAATTGAGGAGCGCCTGACTGTCGACGGAGTGATCGTTTGGGTATTGGGGCGAGAGCACGCCCGGGACTTGTTGACTCTGCCGGCATTTTCCCAGGATCGTCAAGTGGTGCTGCGCACGGAAGCCGGGCGCATGTATCTATGGGATCAAATCTTGTACATGGGCAACTCCGGGCGCAGGGCCCTCGATTATGGATTGAAGGCTTGCGGGCTTGGGGATCACCGGCATGAAACCATTGTGCGCCAATTTGACGATATCTGGAATGTG
>JASFKE010000537.1:0-3818 GCA_050118795.1 Desulfobacteraceae bacterium
ATTTAGCCGTTTGACCTCATGGCTGCCGCTGGTCTCCTTGGGGGCAAATGTTTTTTTCTGCGCAAGGGTCACATAGAGTTCCTGGCCCGGATCGATGGTACCTTCAATGGTGACCGTTCCACCGGCTTGGTACTGTGCGGCAGACATTTTTCCGGTAGCCTCCCCGAACGCCGGACCGGAAAAGAACAGCACCGCCGTCAGTGAAACAAACAGTGATAAAAAAAGAAACCTCTTCATTCGCATCCTCCTCAATATGTAATGTAAAAATAGAAAATTGGATCCGGACAATAAGATCACCCCATCGTTGCCATCTTTTTGATACAACCATGGGGACGATTTTATTCTGGAATAGAGGCCTGTTTTTACTGATTCAGACATTGTGTCTTGCCGGTGCCCTGTTTGGTTACGTTGTAAATAGCTTTGCAAGGAACCATCGTGTATTTCCAGAAAGCAAATTAAAATGATTTATTACAGTGTATTATCCGGGTGGTGAGAAGTCTTCAGATAGAGATATCAAGCCATATCCGGAGTATAAATCAATTATGTAGGCCAAAGCAAGGCGTGTGCCATGGTTTTTATCAACAAACAGGTAAGGCGACACCATCTTTGGCGACACAGGTTCCGGAGCTCTCCGGCTTTTGCAGCGGCAGGGTTTACAATTGTTACGGCTGTGGTTAATGTTTGCTGTATGGCCCATGTCGAACATCAGCCGAGCATTGCCCAAACACCTTGCGGCCGGGGCGATAATGCGTATAAAAAACCTTTTTACATACTGGACAAATCAGGCCTTTTCTCCGGGAGCGGTTCTCAAGGAAAAGTACGCGGCCTTTAAATCTCTTCTGGCGTATGACAAGCAGGCCCATGACCTGATGGCTGAACTCGAGGAGATTTATCATGAGCAGATCCGTGTCGATTTCAGCGTGATTGAAAAAAAATACACTGCTCTTTCCGCGTGCGTGGGCCGGATCGTCTCCAGCTTAAACCGGATGCACCCCAGCCGCTATGCCGATCTGGAGGAGTTCTATCTGAAAATTGACGGGTATGCCCGGCAAGGGTTTGTTCCGGCCCCTGAAACGGCCAATCCCCCTTACTGCCTGCGGCTGGGCACCATTTCCGAATCAATGATGCCCCTGGTTGGAGAGAAGGCGTTGAATCTGGCAATGATCGACCAGCGCTTTAAACTGCCCACCCCCACCGGATATGTCATTACGACGAACGCATTTTTTCGTTTCATCCGGCACAATCGGTTGAAACCGGCCATGGATGAAATCCTCTCCTCCATAGATATTCTGGACACAAGTACGCTGCACAGGCGATCGGAGGAGTTGATGAAAATGGTCCTTAATTCGACAGTACCCTTGGATGTGGCGACCCATATTCGTGAAACATTCAGGTCTGTTTTCCAAAGGGTAGATTCCTCAATCCGGGTAGCGGTTCGAAGCAGCGCCGTTGGTGAAGACAGCCACGCCTCGTTTGCCGGACAATTTAAAACACTGCTCAACGTCCATGAAGAAGATCTGCTGGCCGCCTACAAAACGGTTGTGGCCAGCAAATATTCTCCCGAAGCCCTGGTTTACAGGATCAATTATGGATTGACCGATATGGAGACGCCCATGGCGGTACTGGTTGTGGAGATGATTGACGCCGCGGCCAGCGGGGTGATGTACACCCAGGAGTTGGACGATCTTGCTTCCGGTATGCTGGAGGTCCATTCCATTTTCGGGCTTGGTGAACTGTTGGTTCAGGGAGAGGTCGCCTCGGACCTTTTCAAGGTTCGAAAGGGTGAAGCGCCTGAAATTTCAACAAGAAAATCATCCAGTAAACGTCGCTTGATGAAAATGGACCAACAGGGCGAAGTTTACGTCGAAAAGGTGGAAGGGCAGCTGGAGGCGCAGGTCTCCATCGACGACGGGTCGGTGTTGAAACTGGCTGCCTGGGGTATGCGACTCGAGGAGGCCGCCAACGGCCCGAGAGATGTCGAATGGTGCCAGGACAAGGGGGGGCGGATGTATCTGCTTCAGTCCCGGCCGCTCAAGAGCGGTGATCCGCCCGCCCCGGCACCGGAGTGCCGGTTTGATGAAATTCCCAACCGGGTTCTCGTCGAGGGCGGGATCCGGGCAGCTTCCGGCGTGGCTTCAGGGCCGGTCCTCGTGGCGCTCAACGCAATGGATCTATCCGGTCATTTGGCTGATCATCCGGCCGATCTTCCGGACAACGCCGTTTTGGTGACCAGGGCCGCATCGGCCAACTTTATACGGTTTATGGAGAAAATCAGCGCAGTGGTGTCGGAGACCGGAAGCGCTGCCGGCCACTTTGCATCGGTGGCCCGGGAGTTCGGAATACCGACCATTGTCAATGCAACAGGTGCCACGAGTCGATTGAAAACAGGCCAGAGCGTTACCGTATATGCAGACGAGGGCCTTGTGTATGAAAACGCCGTCCCGTCGCTTCTCACCAATCCGTGTATCCGCAAGCGGCCCATCGCGGACAGTCCCTTCACCCGCAAGCTGGACTATCTCAGAACGTTCGTTTCACCGCTGCGACTGGTCGATCCCGGAGCTTCGGAGTTTATCCCCGGCGGATGCCGATCCCTTCACGATGTCGTCCGGTTTGCACATGAAGCCGGCACCCGGGAGATGTTCGCCATTGGTGAGAGAGCTTTCGGCAGGGGGCGGGGCGCTAAAAGAGTGGTCGCTGAAATTCCCATGCTGATCTACCTGATGGATGTCGGGGGGGGGCTGGCGGATGACGCCGCAAAAGAGACCGCCGTGGTTCCCGCAAAGATCAATTGCGTGCCCTTTCACGCCGTGTGGAAAGGATTGAACCACCCCGGCATCCAGTGGGGCGACTTTACGCACTATAACTGGGCGGAATATGACAAGATCGCCATGAGTGGAGGAATTATCAGCGCAGAATCAGCCCAACTGTCCAGTTATGCGGTTTTGTCCGATGTCTACTTGAACCTGAACCTGAAATTCGGCTACCATTTCGTGATCCTGGACACCTTGTGCAGTGGGAAGATTGGGGAAAACCACATTCTTTTCAGGTTCAACGGCGGCGGCGGAGACGACCATGGGAGATCGCTTCGGGCTGAGTTCTTGCAGTGTGTGCTGCAGCGCCTCCATTTTGACGTCTCTCGCACAAGCGACCTTGTCGATGCAAGCCTTTCAGGTGTAACCGAAGCGACCCTCATGGAAAAACTGGATCAGATCGGCCGTCTTCTTGGTGCCACGCGCCTGATGGACATGTACTTGGGCCAGGCGCAACAGGTGGCGCCCTATGTTGAAGCCTTCTTAAAGGGCCGTTATCACTTCTCAACGGTTGAAATGGAGAGCTGATAGATGGGCTCTGTCCAGACACAGGAGGCCAATGTCCGGCTATCAACTTAAATGGGTCACCGATAACCTGGCTGCGGGGCACGCCCCGGTCTCCCGTGACCAACTGGAAGAGATCAAAAAACAGGGCGTCAGCGCCATTATCAATTTGTGCGGCGAGTATTGCGACCTGCATGAGATAGAGCGTGATTGCGGTTTTTTGGTATACTATCTGCCGGTTCCGGATGAATGCGCTCCGGTTATAGAAGAGATGGAGAAGGCGCTTTTATGGATGGATGAGGCCATCGGCCGAAACGAAAAAGTGCTTGTGCACTGCCGATTCGGCATCGGCAGGACGGGCACCGTGCTTATGGCCTTTTTGATGCGCAGCGGCGTCACCATGAAAGCCGCGGAAAAAATGTTAAAAAAGACGGGTGCAGTTCCAGCCCGCTATTGTCAGTGGAAAATGCTGCGAAAGTATCATAAAAAAGTCGATCATCCCAC
>JASFKE010000538.1:0-3815 GCA_050118795.1 Desulfobacteraceae bacterium
GATGCTCAATTTGTTCCAGATGGGTCTGCGCCTTTTTGAATTCAGCGATTGCTTCCGGTGATGTCTCTACCGAGAGGATGTGTTGGACGATCTCTTCGCCATGTTTGATCTGTTCAACAGTCAGCCGCGAGTATTTATTGAACTCAACTATCTCGTGCTCCAGCATGCCGACCACTTCGGCGTAGTTGCCGTGCTTGTTGTCATTGGGATGGTGGAACTTGAGGTGTTTCATCCATTCGGCCATGCGCAGGCTGCGGCCGAAATGGATGGCCTGTTCCAACTGATTGATGGCGATCCCGGTGACCGCTTCGGTCAGGGGGATGTCCTCTTCGGCAATGGTATTGAGTTCATCGCCCACCTGGCCCATCTTGATGATGCCGAAACCGGAGCTGATGGCCATCAGCAATAACAAGGTCACCACCGCTCCCATTACTCTCGTTCCAATTTTCAAGTTTTTCATGATCTGTGTGAATCCCTTTCGAAAAATAAACGCCAGCGCTCCCACTGCCAGCATAGTGACGGTTAAAATAATCCATGTCCACGCAGAGGACCCGCTTTGTGAGTCCATGCCTGCCTCATAACCTGGCCCCGTGTGTCCGGCGGATGTTGCACTGCCGGTGTCGGTATAGTGTTCACCGGATGTACTGTGACCTGTGGCGCCGGACGCTAAATGGGCCTGTCCATGGGACCCGGATGGTGTCCCATGGGCATCGGATGAATGCCCGCTGTCGTTATGGGTGTCCGCCTGAGCGTGACTCTGGTCGGCGGGGTGCGCATTTTCGCCATGGCCTGATGGGTTCCCGGCGGATGCCGGCATCACGGAGATGGTATCGGCCGTGTTCTCCCCGGTATACTCCTGCTCCCCTTCGGGGTGATCGGTCGCAGATGCAAAAGATATGGACAAAGGAGACAACAGCAAGGCGCCCAGGACAATTGGTAAGAAGAATTTCCATATACTGTTTTTCATTTCATGCTCCTGTGACTAGTGGTGGCCGCCGCTCAACTCTTTGGGCAGCTTGCCGTTGTACCCGTCCGCCAGTTGAACATTGACATGAACGACGCCTGAATTGAGTTTTCTAAAGGGATAGGAGTCGGTGATTTTGGGCAGCGCATCGGCATCATCCTGGTTCCTCAGCACCATTCCCATGGGGACATAGCGGCGGTCCGCCACCTTGACGCCCACCACCTTGGCGCCGGGTTCGATGACACAGTTGCTGCCGATTACGGATTTGAAGACCAGGGCCTGCATGCCCACAAAGACATGGTTGCCCACAACGGCCGGTCCGTGGACCTGGGATTGATGGGCCATGGATACATTTTTCCCCAGGTAGACCGCATACTTTTTGCCGTTGACCTCAAACAGGTTCTTGCTCACCTCGTGTCCGGACTCCCATGTCTCCAGGGCATGCACCACGCAGCAGTCCTGGACATTGGAGTTGTCACCGATATATATGGGCGTGCCCTCGTCGCCGCGCACCGAGGCGCAGGGCGATACCATCACCCGCTTGCCCAGATAGACACTGCCGATGACCGACGCCAATGGATGTACATAGGCTGTGGGGTTGACTTCAGGATATTCCAGATGCTTGGTGAAACTGGTTTTTACATTGGGCATGGCATTGGTGTACTGGCCGTCCACCTTGGCCTGGACAGCGCGCGGGACCAATTTGCCAAGAACCAGGCCCAGCCCGCCCACGGCCAGGATCTTGCCCATGAATTTTCTTCTCAGGTTTCCTTTCTCATCAACTTCAGGATAGTCGGTGTTTGCTATCATAGCTTGCCTCCAGATCAGTCTCATTAGAGTTTCAGGGTTAGGGTTGTTTTAAATCACCTGCCAGTCGCCATTTCGCACAACGTTCTGTAACCATACTTCGGCAATACCAAATATTTTTTTGGAAAAGCTTTAGAAAGACATAAGGTCAATTCCGTACACAAAAGTGGTGTTGAAAATCCGTTGTTATCTGCAAACGTCAGTGAGGATTAAGAACCGGGAGCGGGGAGCGTAGAGCGTGGAACGTGGAAAATTTCGCTGTGACGATTCGCAGATTATTCGTACTGTTTGCACAACCATATCGGCCAAAACAGATGGGATCTTAAGTCAAAAATGAATTCATTATGAAAATCAGGACAGTGATAAGGGCTCTTTTCCAATACCAGCGGCAACAACCTATCCATAAATCCAGTGGCGCGCGAGTTGATTTTGCAGAATCAATTGGAACTTTCATTTTTCTCTTTCAAGTGAAAACTTACATCAACATCAGCCGCTCCCGGCTTCTACATAAGAGATTGCAAATCCTCTGCCAAAAGTTTTTTTAGATGCGGTGGTGTCTGTATTGGTTTTAATGACGGTATGTTGGAAAAAATCGGAGATGCGTCGGGCAGTGGTGAACCATACCCTTGTCCAGGGTTGTGGACCCAAGAAGTCCAAATTGCTGGACGCGTCCACAGTAGTAGACACAACCCCATTGCATTTGTCTACTGACCGTCCACCTTGGCCTGGTCACAGCGTGGGCCAATTTGCCAATAACCAGGCCCGGCCCGCCAACGGCCGGGATCTTGTCCATGAATTTTCGATTCAGATTTCTTTAATGCCAGATATCTTTTTTTGGAAAAGCATAAGAAAAAGGTACGGTCAATTCCGTACACAGAAGTGGTGTCGATAAATCCGTTGTTATCTGCCAACGTCAGTGAGGGGCAAGAACCGGGAGCGGGGAGCGTAGAGCGTGGAACGTGGAAAATTTTGCTGTGACGATTGGCAGATTAGTTGTACTGTTTGCATACCTATATCGGCCAAAACAGATGAGATCTTATGTGGAAAATGAATTCACTATCAACATGAGGTCTGCTATAAGAGCTCTTTTCCAATACCAGCGGCAACAACCTGTCCATAAATCCAGTGGTGCGCGAGTTGATTTTGCAGAATCAATTGGAACTTTCGTTTTTCTCTTTCAAGTGAACACTTACATCAACATCAGCCGCTCCCGGCTTCTACATAAGAGATTGCAAATCCTCTGCCAAAAGTTTTTTTAGATGCGGTAGTTTCTGTATTGGTTTTAATTACGGTATGTTGGAAAAAATAAGAGATGCGTCGGGCAGTGGTGAACCATACCCTTGTCCAGGGTTGTGGACCCATGAAGTCCAAATTGCTGGACGCGTCCAGAGTAGTAGACACAACATCTCTCTTTGCCCCACAGTTCAATTGGAAAGATGGCAAAAAAGCTAATCGCTCTTCTCCTTTTTGCTACCTTTTTTATGCAACTATGGGGTTATGGCTTTTCGTCCAATACTTTCCGAACTGCCGCGGCCAACTCTTCCAACACCACAGGTTTCATCAGAAATTCACGGATGCCGATGGCTTTGGCTTTGGCCGCGTCGATGCTTTCGTTGAAACCGGTGCACAGGATGATTGGGATGTCGGCCCGCAGATCGATCAACAGCCGGGCCAACTCGGCGCCCGTTCGGTCTGGCATGGTCATATCGGTAATGATGAGATCGACGCGATCCCCGTTTTTTTTAAATTCATCGATTAACTGATCACTCCGGGTGAAGACCCTGGCGGTGTATCCAAGGTTTTGAACCATTTTCTGCGCAATCAGGGCGATGGCTGCGTCATCGTCCAACACCCATATGTGTTCGGTGCCCCCCGGTAACGCTTGCTCCGGCGCGGTGCTCTCCACGGCCTTGGCGGCAGAAATCTTGGGGAAAAGAATCTGAAAGGTGGTGCCTTTGCCGACTTTGCTGGAGAATGTCAGATGGCCGCCATGCTTTTTGACGATGCCATGGACGACGGAAAGTCCCAATCCGGTTCCCTCTTC
>JASFKE010000539.1:0-3811 GCA_050118795.1 Desulfobacteraceae bacterium
TATGAAGAACATTTCGAACTCAAACTGGTGGGGCTGTCGCCGGAATTCGTCGCTCAAAACCAATTCACCCATACCTGGATCCTATCGATCCATATCCTGCACCAACGCTATCTTGCCATGGTGAGTCAAGAAAAATAAGGGCCTATTGCTCAAGGTGTCGTTGTATCTCATCGAGTGGCAACGGTTTGGATGCGGCAACACCGGCCGGCATATCGATGCCCTGGCTCTTTAGCCACTGACATCGTATCCACCGGGATGCACCGTACATGATGTTCATGGCCATGGTATCGGTGCGCCGCTTATCCTTGTGTTCCAAAAAAGATCCTTTGACCCACGCATTGAAGGCGCCCATGGACGGGCCGCACCAGATTTGATAATCAATTTTTCTATCCGCCAGGCCGGTCTTGGCCCACATAGAGGCCTGCCCCAGGTAGGACCGAAAAACCAGCGCCATCTTATGTTTGGGATTAGATTCTGCACGTTCGATTTGGCTTGGATCGCGCAGTTCGAAGTATTGCCGGGTTTGGCCCCAGGCATCCTCGAAGCTGGTGCGAAGCATATCTTTTTCGATCATCGCTCTGAAATTGGCAGGGATCTGTTCGAAGCCATCATATGACCGATATAACTCATATAATTTAGCGGCTCTCATGGCGAACATGGTGCCGCGTTTGAGAACCTGAACCTTTACCCCCATTTCAAACATGTCGGCCGAAGGGGCCATGGTCACATCGGCCTGTTGCGCTTGAACCAGCATTTCCCGAGCGCTTTCGGAGGTATCCGCCTCAACGGCGGCCTGGTTGATAGATCCGGTTAAAACATATGCGGCCCCCATGGAGAAACCGGCCGCAGCCGCTTCGGGTGTCGCGATGCCTCCCCCTAAACCGACCCTTAGAGCAGTGGAAAAACCATATTGGGACATGGCTTCGTCCCGCAGCGCCAGGAAGGTCGGCAGCAGAGATAGGGCAGGGCGGTTGTCGGTATGGCCACCGGAATCCGCTTCGGCCGTGATGTCTTGAGCCATGGGGATTTGCTGCGCCAGATGCGCTTCATCTGCACTGACAAGCTGGTCGTTGACCAATTGGTCCAATAGTTTCGGGGGCGGCGGGGCGAAAAACTTGCGGGCAACCTCTTCACGTGAGACTTTGGCGATGATATGGTTCGGACAAACGATATCGCCGGTGGCGTTTTTATAAAGGCCTTTGACACGGTAATAGACCAACGGCAAGGTCAATCCCAAATAGGCCGACGCGCTTA
This sequence comes from Desulfobacteraceae bacterium, assembly GCA_050118795.1. Taxonomy (GTDB): domain Bacteria; phylum Desulfobacterota; class Desulfobacteria; order Desulfobacterales; family Desulfosarcinaceae; genus JARRKU01. The sequence goes on from JASFKE010000539.1 coordinate 1,255, forward strand.
CCAGACGGACCTCGTGTTTTAGGTAGAGCCTTGCGGTTTCCATCTCCAGGGCCATATCGTTGGGGCTGTGGATCAAATTAAATCCGATTGGGAAACGCTCCTGATATGGCTTGAGTTGTCTAATGGCGGTTTCAATTTGTTCGAGCGACAGACCTCCGGCGCCAAAAAAACCAACCGCTCCGGCCTGGCCGGCGGCAACGACCATCTCCACTGAGGTTATACCGTTGGCCATGGCGCCTACAATGTAGGCGTAGTGTAATCCTAAATCTGCTTTAAAAGAGGTCTCCCCGAGACGCTTCGGGTGCAGCGGCGGTGCAAAGCCCAGCAGCGGCAATCCTTTGGGGTGGTTGTCGAGCTGCCCCCCCCAAATCATACCGCCATCATGGCTGAAAGCCGGATCACCTCGGTGTTCTACCACAAACAGGGGCCGGGTGATATCATCCAGGGCGGATTTCATAGCCGCTTCACCGTATTTTAAACGGTTCGAATCTCCGATCCATTGTTGGTTCAGGGTTATATCGCTTTGTCGGTTCACCGTTTTTCCCCTTATGGTCAATTGTAGTATCGCTGCATATATCTAAATGTTATCCAAATTTAGAATGGTTTTCCTAAACGAAAAAAAAGGGGCTGTCAAATGGGGAGCCCCTACCCGCGAGGGTGGTATTTTTGATGAATTTCAACCAATCTTTTTTGGGCGATATGGGTGTAAATCTGGGTGGTGGCGATATCCACATGCCCCAGCATGACTTGAACGGCGCGAAGGTCCGCACCTCCTTCCAGTAAGTGACTGGCAAAGCAGTGGCGCAGACTATGCGGCGTTACACGCTGCCCAATTCCAGCCTCGAGGGTATATCGTTTCAGAAGTTTCCAGAACCCTTGCCTTGTCATAGGTTTGCCCGCGCGCGCGACAAAAAGGAATCGACTGGTACGGCCCTTCAATATCTTTAACCGTCCGCCCTCGATATAGCTTTGGATGCAAGCGACGGCCTTCGTACCGATGGGGACAATTCGCTCTTTGGACCCTTTGCCCAGTACCCGAACAAACCCAGCCTCCAAATTGATCGATGCCATATGCAGATGGGTCAATTCTGAAACCCTTAAACCGGCTGCATAGATCAGTTCCAGCATGGCGGCATCCCGCTGTCCTGTCGGCTTTTGGGGATTCGGCGCCGACAGTATTTTTTCAATTTGATCCACGTTCAAGACCACCGGCAATTTTAAACCGGTTTTGGGAAGATCCACCAGTTTGGCCGGATTTCGTTTCAGCAATCCCGATGAATGGAGATGGTGATAAAATCCCCGAATGGTGACCAGGTGACGCGCTCGGGTGCTGGCGCCTTTGCCACTGTTGCGCAGATCGATGATGTATTTCAAAATAGCGGCTGTATCCGCCTGGTCAATAGTTTCGATCTTTTGGGAATGAAGAAAGAGAAGGTAAGCCGAAAGGTCGCTGGCATATGCATCGATGGTTTTTTCGGCCAACCCTTTTTCCACAATCAAATAGTTGAGATATTGATCGACGAGCTGGTCTAAATTTTTTTTATTTGGAGGCATTCAGGCTATTGGCTGTTATATTTTTAATGGTGTTACAATTTTATATTTTATTAATATCATATGAGGTGCTGAGGCGATTTAGAACCGTGGGGCCGTTTTTCCCAACCACCACCTGGTTCTCAATCCGCACACCGCCCCATTGGGGAAGATAGATTCCCGGCTCCACCGTTACAATCATACCGCTTTCAAGGGTGGTCTCGCTGATCGGGCTCAGCCGGGGGGCTTCATGAACGGCCAGACCCGTGCCGTGGCCCAATCCGTGGCCAAAGTTGTTGCCATACCCATTGGTGCTGATATGGACTCTTGCAATTGCGTCAATGGTTTTGCTGCCGGCACCGGCGGTAATGGCGTCGATGGCTTTTTGCTGGGCATCCAATACCGTGTGAAAGACATCCAGGAAGGTATCGTCCGGTTTTCCCAATATCACCGTCCGAGACGTATCGGAACAATAGTGCTCCAGGATGGCTCCCCAATCAAAGAGGATAGGCTCGTTTTCCCGGATAGGTCGATCCGATGGGATGGCGTGTGGCAGTGCGCTATTGGGCCCGGCCGCCACAATGACCGGAAAAGAGAGTCCGGATGCACCTGCCATTCGCATGCGACGTTCCATTTCCCAGGCAATTGATTTTTCTGTCACCCCGGGTTTGAGGGTTTTGACAACTTGCCGAAAGGCCTCTTCGGCCAGCGCCAATGCATTTCGGGTTAGCTCCACTTCATGGGTTGATTTTATCAGCCGCAGCCCCTCCACCATATCTTCCACCGGGACCAACGCCACTTCATGATCGCCAGTTTCCAGAGCCTTTCGATAGGTATCGTATTGTTTGACAGTTACGCGAACGCTTTCAAATCCCAGCCTGGCGATCTTTAACCTGTTGATGATCGAGGGCAGCTCTTTGGCCAATCCTTTTTTATAGATCACCACTTCATATTGGGGAGCTTCATCCATGGCCTGGATTTCGAACCGGGTGTCGGTTGCCAGGATCAGTTTGTCCTTTGAAATAAA
>JASFKE010000540.1:0-3810 GCA_050118795.1 Desulfobacteraceae bacterium
TGCACCAGCCCATGGGCGCCTGGCCCACGGCCTGCTACCACCATTACGACTATGATCCGGTGCGGCTGCGCCAGTACAGGGAGGCCGCCCTGGACGATGCACGCTACCGAGAGTACCTGCGGACAATGGTCCTGGACCCGCCGGACCATGCGGCCATGATCAATGGCATCGATCCGGGCCAGTTGGAAAAAATCAAGGCCGATCCCCGGACGGGGTATGCGGTGGGGCTGGACCGTCGATGATCGCGCAACGGTGAAACCAAAGGAGGCTTATGGGCAAACAAACCGACTACACCCAGCGGGAAATAATGGCCGTTGCAGCCGCCCGGGAGATCCGCGATGGCGATATCGTCTTTTGCGGCACCGGAATCTCCATGCTGGCCGCCATGGCCGCCAAACATATCAGTGCTCCCAACAGCGTGATCTTTTTCGAAACCGGCGCCATCGACTCCCGGTTGGAGGAGGTCCCCCTGGCTGTGGGCGACCCACGCGTGATGTTGGCCACATGCGTCAACGGCGGCCTGGCCGACGCCTTCGCCACCATGCAGAACCGGTTCACCGGCCGCCGGGTGGTGGGGATCATGGGAGCGGCCCAGATCGACATCTACGGCAACCTCAACTCCACCGTGATCGGTGATTATGACACACCAACGGTGCGCTTTTCCGGCAGCGGCGGGGCCTGCGATGTGGCCTCATTCGTCAGCCGTACCATCATATTCATGGAGCACGCCAAACGCAAGTTCGTCCCAAAGCTGGACTACCTCACCAGTCCGGGGTGGATCGACGGACCGGACGGCCGCCAAAATGCCGGATTGCCCGATGGCGGCCCCGCCTGGGTGATCACCGACATGGCGATCATGGGATTCGATGACAAGACGCGCAGGATGTACCTCAAAGGCTGTTTTCCCGGCGTCACAAAAGAGGAGGTCCTGAGCAACATGGCATTTGGGGTGGATGTGTCCAGGGCTCAAGCTGTTGCGCCGCCCTCGGCCCAGGAGTTGTCGATCCTGAGGCAACGGTGCGATCCCCAGCGTCTGATTCTGGGATAGCGCCCTGTAGAACAAGACCCATATTTACCGATGAATCAACACGATGATCGAAATCGTAAGAGGAGGCAAAATGGCAATTTCGGTTATGATCCAACGCAAATTCAGCGACAAGGAAAAAGCAGTCAAACTGGCGCCGCTGATCGTAAAACTTCGTTCCCTGGCCACAATCCAGCCGGGTTACATTAACGGCAAGACATTTCACTGTCTGGATTGTCCCGGGGAATACATGGTTATAAGCACCTGGAATAGTCTCGATGACTGGAACCGCTGGCTCAATAGCCAAGATCGCAAAGCACTGCAAGAGCAGGTCGATGAACTGCTGGGAGAAAAAACGCAATACCGGATTTACGAACCCTTGGTGGGTGGAATTGTCCCCGTTTTTAAGCCATTGGAGGAGTGAGTCTTACATTGGCCATGAACAACGTTCAGCTATCTGTGCCGATCCAATGGAAGGTAACAAGACAGCTTTGTAAGATTCCATAAATTTGCCCCAATGTCCCATTCTGAAGCCCTAAAGACTTTAGCAGCAATGGGGTTTATAAAATTGTCGGGAGGAGAAGATGGAATTTATCTCTGAAAAGCTGGTCAAGCTCATCGAACGCGATGCTGACCAACTGACAAAAAATTGGTTGAAAGATGTACAGAAGCATCCTTTAATGCCGAACTATCATATCTATGATGAGAAAAAACTCTATCAAAGGGCGTTTCGGGTATACAGCCAACTTGGTAAATGGATATCAAGAGAAACATCTAAAGAAGATATTGAAAAATACTACACAGCGCTGGGCGAGCAACGACGAAAAGAAGGATTCGCACTATCGGAAGTTATACAAGCACTCATCATCACCAGACGCCACGTGTGGATAAAGGTATTGTCTGAAGGTTTGCTGGACACAGCTCTGGACCACCATAAGGCATTGGAACTGAACAACCGGGTCGTACTTTTTTTTGATCGGGCCATCCTTTTCACATCCCTTGGATACGAAAAGACAGATCCATCAAAGATATCACGCATAAGAGAGTGAAAAAACATGAGCGCCGAGCCGCGCCATAAAAAGTGAACTTAAAAAATAGAATTAGTGATTGACAACAATGAAACCCCCTGATAGTTGCGTCTTTCATAGTTCATTCTTACATTCATTTACAGAAGTCGGAAAGGAGGTTAATCATATGCCAATCGAGATTCTAAAAAATATGCCAATTAACCTCCGGCTGGGCGGCTAATCCCTTCTAATCCAGGGCCCGACCGGGCCGGTTACACCTATTACTTGTTCAACATATTTAAAGCAGGCAGGTGTACTGTGTCTTAAAAAAATTGTTGTATAAAAACCACGCGATTTGATGGCTCTCAACGACACCACTACTTTTAGAGAAAAGTGAAAGAAAGAATTTATGAGTTTAAATTCAAATAGCCAAAAAAATTATCGAATCATCTGCTCGGAAAACAGTTGGATTGAAGGTGATGCTGTTCGGCAACTACAGCGGGCTTCAGTGCTCGATGGTATTACCTATGCTGTGGGACTGCCGGACATGCATCCCGGAAACTGCAGTCCCGTTGGCGCGGCATATATGTCCAAAGGGGTCATTTATCCTGTATTAATTGGCAATGATGTGGGATGCGGTGTCGGACTTTTTTCAACCCAAATAAAAAGAAAAAAGATCAAAAGGGATAAATGGATAAAAAAATTCAAAGACCTTGATCAACCCTTTGATGGTGATCTTGACAAGTGGCGCTCTGCATATTGCCTTGATGCCAGCCTGCACGATGTTGCGCTGGGCACCATCGGCGGCGGGAATCATTTTGCCGAATTGCAGTGCATCGAAAAAGTTCTCGATCATAACACATTTGGCGGGCTGGGCCTGGACAAGAATTGTCTTTTCATTCTTGTCCACAGCGGATCGCGATCCATTGGGGATGCGCTGCTTCGGAAACATACGGATCGTTTTGGCGCCAAAGGACTGGATGCGGACTCGGATGAGGCGAAAGGCTATCTGGCCGCTCATGATGAAGCTTTGAAGTGGGCGGCATGTAACAGAGCCCTGATCGCCCATCGCTTTGGTGCATCCATCAACGCTAAAGGCGTGCCGGTAATCGATGTTTGTCACAACAGTGTCACAAGAAAGTCAGACGGCAAAGAGACATTTTGGCTGCATCGCAAAGGCGCAACATCATCTGAATCAGAGCTATCCATAATACCCGGCAGTCGAGGCAGTTTAACCTATCTGGTCAAAGCCAGGAAAGATCAAGAGATGAATCTCTGGTCACTGCCCCACGGAGCCGGACGAAAATGGAGCAGGGGAAGCTGCAAGGAGAAACTCAGGGATCGTTTTCAAGCCAAATCGCTCATTAAAACCTCAATAGGCAGCTATGTCATTTGCGAAGACAAGAACCTGCTATACGAAGAGGCGCCTCAGGCGTATAAAAATATCGATTCGGTCATTGCCGATTTAATCAAAGCGGATCTGATCGATGTCGTAGCCGCTTTGAAACCGATTATTACCTATAAAACGAGGAAAAATTAGATGGTATCCTGGCTTCAAATAACATCCGGCCGAGGCCCGGAAGAGTGTTGCTGGGTTGTGAATAAACTTTTGCAGCATATTATAACCGAGGCGAGATCGAGGAGGATTAATAGCAGAATAATCGACATGATTACCGGTGTTAATCCCAAAACCTTCAAATCCGTATTGATTGCCCTTGAAGGTGAAGACCTTTCTACATTCATTATATCGTTTGAAGGCACAGTCCAGTGGATAGGAAA
>JASFKE010000541.1:0-3805 GCA_050118795.1 Desulfobacteraceae bacterium
TTCAGATTCGTGCAACCCAATTTCTCTAACTAGGCGAGAATGGCAAGAAGTGGCCTCATCCAAAGGTATTCCTTATACAAATATAGAGGTTGTATGTTCAGACACCGAAGAGCACAGAAATCGCGTAGAAAACCGAGTAACAGATGTCGATGGGCTAATTCTCCCAAGCTGGCAAGAAGTCGTTGATAGAGAATACGAACAATGGGAAACTGAAAGGGTGAAAGTTGATACAGCATCAAAGAAGCCGGAAAAATCTGTAATTGATTTACTAGTCAAGCTAAATATTGCCACATAATGTGCTACACCCGATTCGTCACCGCTGCGCGGCTTCTCTCGGGTGAGCTTGGTCGTTACATGTCTAATGGAAATACAAAGGATCAAGAATGACTCTAATCAGAGGACCTGCAAAGCTGGAAAAAGAGAATTTCAGATACGAGAACCAACAACATGGTACTCTTGACCGCTTTCATGGTATTGAGCGTATTTACGAAAATAGTGAAAAAGTCTATATTCTATATTACCACGGTGGCAAAATGCAAAAGGCCATGTAACACGGTTTAGTACGCAAATATCAATAATTAATGCCAACCAAGAGCTAGCCAACACCAAGGGTAGTATCTACGTTATTGATGGGCACCCAAAGGAAGTAGCACCAAATATAAAGTGGGTTTGTGATGGTGGGCGTTGGGTGTTTGAATAAGGCATTAAAAGACCCGACCCAACATGTCTCTTGACTCTGACCGGAGCTACCCTGTTGCTCCACCCCCGGCAGGTCAGCTTGTCGTTCGGTCGAGGCGAATTACCTGGCACCGGACCAGCTGAATTCCCCAAATAGGTTTTGATCGCTTTTACGGCCGGGCGTAGTATCGGGTGGTTTTCCCGATATTGCGGTCGGCCCAATATTTTTGCAAGGCGTCCAGGTAGCCTGGATCCGTTCTTTCTCCCGGGATGGGATCGGATTCCATTTTACGAACCGCCAAAACCGCCGCTTCAACGGTGTCCGTCCGATGATCCGCCATCCACCTGGCAACCGCCACAGCCCGCCGGGGGTGCAGGATGCCGCCGGATCGCACCGGGAAAGGGTGCCCCAGATCGGGAACGTAAGCGGTTTTCATCACGATCTCCTTGATTTCATAGATATCCAAATCGGGATTGGCCTTGGCCACATTCAACACCCCGTGATTGAGCAGATAGGGCGCCGCAAAGGATGTGCCGTCCTCACAGATCGTGCCGCCGCCCATTTGCGCCCCGCAGATCCGGGTTCCGGGCGCTAAAATGTCCACGGAAACTTCGCCGACATTGCTAAAGGGGGCCAATCCATAGGTTGGGTAATCTGCAAGGCGCAGCCGGTCCGTAGCCAGCGCGCCCACCACCAGGATGTTGTCATGGGCCAGCATAACCGGCACCAAATCACCCGCCTGGCGGTGTTTGTCGACGTTAAATCCCTTACCGCTCATGGGCGTCCCGTTGCCGGCTGCCACAACGTGGAGGGTCTCAGGCGTATTATGGACGAGCTGTTTGATGTTATGGGGGCGTTGGGCCCGGGAATCGTAAGACAGGATCTGTTTGTCGAAGATAAAGCTCATGTTGGTGTAGCGCACACCATGACTTTTAATAAACAGTTCGATCTGCGTCAGTATGTTCGATGAGTTGTTGGCCGTCAATTCAGAGGCCGCCATGATCGCCACATCCTCCCTGCCTTCGGTTGCAATGGAGGCCACCAGCGTGCCGTGTGAAAGGCCCGGCAGCCCGAAGCGGGGAAGGCGCAGGTCATGAACGGGCTGTCCCAACCGGGGGTTGTCCGAAACCCCGAAGATATCGTCCACCAATCCATTGCCGTCATCATCGGCTCCATTGGGCAGTTCATCGGGGTTTTTCCAGAGTTTGTAGGCCAGCTCAGGGTGGCTGATATCGATACCGCCATCCACCACCAGGATGGGGATTCGGGATGGATCCTGTGAAATGAGAATCCGCCGGGCGATCTCTTTGTGAGAAAAGTGGTGTCGCAGATAGAGTGATGTCAGATCGACGTCGGTGGCTTCACGGTAATCCGATACCACGGCGCCGTCATCATTGATCAACGTCATTCTCGTGGCAGATGCGATCTTTTCGTTCTCATCGGGTGTGTCGTCGTTTGGGTGGGGGGCGTATTCAAAAAGGGCGGAGGCTTTCAGGCCGCCCCGTCGATCAAACACCTGCCGCTCTCTGACCAGGGTGGTATCCGGCCAGTAGGTATCCACCTGTCTCAGGGAGTTGGCTTTGTCCTTGTCGAAATGGTAATACCAGGTCTCAATTTTTTGATCATTCCGGCAGTCCGATCCAAAGGTTTGAAAAATCTCCTTGCTCACCAGGGCGATTTTTTCATCGTGGTAGATCATGGTCTGAATACTATAAAGGGATAGATCATCCAAATATTCGATCAGGGTGCGCTCCCATGGCTGGTTGTTCCAGAACGTCAGCTTGCCCGTCATGCGGCCGTCCTGGTAAAATATTTGCTCCGCCGAAAAGGGATGGTTTCCGTTATGGACTTCAATGACGTGACCGGAAAATCCCTGGTGCGGTTTTTGGGACCCATAGGCCGGCAGGTGTGACAGCCATCCCTCTGCGATAATGAGTCCCGCCATCAGTGTGCACGCGACCAATAACCCCTTAGCTGTTTTTCTGATTCGGCCCATCCGGCACTCTGCCTTCCCCACAAGTATTTATCTGATTTATCGGTATTCGACCTGGGGGACTTTAAGGGCGCTGGAAGAAAATAATTCCCCCACCTTGCTTGTCTTTGCGTCCGTCTACGGCGTTACATCCACCGGCACATATCCTGATATGCACCGGCGGATGTGCCTTGTAGACGAACCCAAATCCTGCGCAATCCGGGGGAATTATTTCCTGCCAGCGCCCTTAAATGGGTTTTGTCCGGCCTGTTGTTGCCCTGAATGAAATAAAATGACATGATAGCGGCCAATTGATGTTATCGATGTAACCAACACCATTGTCCGGCAGCGGGAGGCTTGTCCATGCGCAATCTTCTATTTATCGGTATCGGCGGGTTTTGCGGTGCCGTATTGCGGTATCTGATCAGCGGCGGCGTGCAAAAATGGACCCAGAGTGTTGATTTTCCGTACGGAACCCTGGCGGTTAATCTGATCGGGTGCCTGATCATCGGCATGCTGACCCGGCTCGATGAGATGCGCAGCCTGCTATCTGCGGAGATGCGTCTGTTCATTCTGATCGGGCTGCTGGGGGCCTTTACCACCTACTCCACCTTTAGCAATGAAGCGATGAGCTTAATCAACGACCGGCGCACCAGCATGGCGATCCTCTATTTGGGCGCCCATTTGGTTTTGGGCCTCGGCGCGGTTATGTTGGGGCGTCTGACAACATTTTTTATCTGGAGATAAGCCATGAGAATGCCGAAACAGGGACAACTGCTGCGTATCTTCATCGGCGAGCGAAATAAATATAAAGGCCGGCCGCTCTATGAGTGGATCGTACTGCAAGCCAAGCAGATGGGATTGGCCGGAGCCACCGTCGTGCGGGGGATGATGGGATTCGGAGCCAACAGCCGCATCCATACCTCCAAAATATTGCGGCTGAGCGAAGATCTGCCGATCATCGTCGAGATTGTTGACACCCCTGAAAAATTGACCCAATTTTTAAACCATATCGACAGCGCCATCGGTGAAGGCCTCGCCACCCTGGAGAAGGCCGACGTCCAGTTTTACCGCTGCAGTGAATAGGAAACGTTTTAGATGCATGTTAAATCCGCAGATTTTATTACCAGTGCCGTCAAAGCCGGCCAGTATCC
>JASFKE010000542.1:0-3799 GCA_050118795.1 Desulfobacteraceae bacterium
AACAAGAGCTCAGCCTACGACATCGTGATCACCATTAATGGTGGAAACCACTATGTGAAAGTCGGAAGTGGCGATACGGACGGGTTCGATTCGAACGGCGACATCTACATCAACGGCGGCACCACAGAGGTGGATGCCAGCTCGGCGTTCGATTTTGACGGAGTGGGGGAGATAAACGGAGGAACGGTCATCGTGAACGGCGAGGTCATTACCGAGCTCACTCATTCCATGCAAGGCCCCGGTGGCAACGGACGCCACTGAGCCCGGGGGCTCCGGGAGCCCTGCAATAGGTGGATACGATCCAATGACGGAGCCGCTCACAATCGGCTCGGATCGGCGAGAAATAAGGAGCCCTGCAGGTAGAGCCCTGCAGGTAGCTTCTGTGTGGCGGCCGTCCCAAAAAGGCACCGGACGTCGTGTGTTTGCCGGGCTGATGCTTCTGTTGCGCCATGAGCACAATCTCGACCGAGGCGCAAAAAGCCATTCAGCCCCTGTTCTTCTGGAACTACATGAGTGCCTGTGCCTTCACGCCATCCGGTTTCAAGGTGGTGATTCTCGTCAGCGGCACACAGGGCTCCACCATCGGCCTTCAAGCGTCCGACGGTACAGTCGCCTTCGCCTTCACGATTCCGCAGTCCTCCAGCACACTGGTGCTCTCATCCCCGGATATCGAGACCGGAACCGAATATACCGTCTATACGGGCGGAACCGCTTCGGGGGATGAATTTTATGGTCTCTACCTGGGCGACCTGAGCTATTCCCAGGGAACGGCCGGAAGTTCGTTTACGGTGTCATCGAGCGTCACAAATGTCGGAGGAACGCAAATGGAAGGACCAGGAGGACCAGGAACAAGACCAGGAATGTGATGAGGCGGCGGTATGGATAAAGTTGTTGCAGCACAAATTATGGATTGGAAAACAATAGAAGAGGCTGCAGACTATTTTAACGGCCAAAATCGAAAAGAGATAGGCTTTCTCAATAAATATGAACTTATCAGTTTCGAAAATTTACAGAGACGGCTTGGTTATTCGAAGGGGGCGCTTAGCGCCTCAATAAATAAGAAAATTTCACAACAGTGGAACCGATCCGGTCTTATCTCTTATACTAATGATGCGTTTTCGGACGCATCGGAATCACAGTAAAACCTATCGACCGAATCGTTGGAAAAGTCTTAGGGCTTCAGAGCCAGGGCGTCGAGGGTGAAGCCGCAGCAAGCGCGGCTGCGAACCCTCGGCAACCCAGGATCTGAAGCCCTATTTTACTTTACCGGTGGGTCGAAAAGCTGGCAAAAAAAGTCTGATTTTTCTAGTATTCATATGGGTTGCGAAAGCACACGCGGGCGCCCATCAACTCGAAAATCCGCCACAGACCGTAACGTGTGCGGTCCAGAAAGATGAACTCGGGATCGAAGTTTAAATGTCGACGCAGGTGGTGGTAGCGACGCATCACAGCCTTGCCGTCGGCCATAAATCCTGATTGGACGCCAAAGTCGAAATAGTCGGCAGCGAACAGACGGCCGAACCATCGGCCTGCCGCATCGGTAATGTTGCGAATCTCTTCCAATGCCGGACCCGTCAGATCCGGCGAGACAACCCCCATTTCCACAACCCGGGCAAAGTGCTGCCCGTTTTGATAATGTGCCGCCGCCCGGACCAGTTGTCCATATTGCGCAACGAAACGGGAGCCCAGGCGTTTGATACAACCAAAATCAACCAGACCGATCGTCTCGTCGTCGGCGATAATGAAATTGCCCGGATTTGGATCGGCATGGATCACATTGAGTTCATAAATGCCTTTAATCACGATATCGTGGAGCTTTTGAGCAATGCGGTCTCTGGCCGCCTGGCCGGGCCGGTCCAATAGCCATTGATCGAGAGGTTTTCCCGGCATCAGCGCAGTGCTCAAAACGGTGGCTGCTGACAACTGAGCATCTACCTTTGGCACTTTGACCCCTTCCACCTTCAAACGGTCTGCAAAGTATTCTGCATTTTCAGCCTCTTGGCAATAGTCCACCTCTTCGCGCAGCCGGTCCGCCACCTCCTTGAGGCCGGGCATCAATTGATCGCTTTGCATCATAGGACGCAACAGTTGCCTCAACAGGCTGATGTCGCTGTCGATGGTCTTGGCAATACCAGGGTATTGGATCTTCACAGCCAGCGGTTCACCTTGAGAATTTTCGGCATAATGGACTTGCCCCAAACTGGCGCCGGCAAACGCATCCAAGTCAAAACGTCTGAACGCGGTTTCCGGCGATCGGCCCAAAGCGTCTTGCACCACCTTGCGTACCAGGGCCCGGTTGACAGGTGGCACCTGGTGATAGGCCTTGGCCAGCTCCCGGCAGGCGGCTTCAGGCAACATATCCATTTCCAAACTCAGTTGCTGCGCCATCTTCAGGGCCGTACCACGCAGCAGGCTCAGCCCTTGAAACAAAGTGTGCGCCCCGTTTTGGGCGGCGCGCTGCTTCGCCACCCGGCGTGCGTCCTGTGACAAGAAGGGACGCTTGGCATAATAGCCAAGCACATGCCCGCCGACTTTGGCGGCTGTTCGACCGCCGGACAATGCGCGTCCGACTTTCCCTGTGGGTAGATTATCGGTCATCCAGGTTCTCCATAAAGCGCCGTTTGACTTGGCTGACAGATTTGGCCGGCTGCATGAAAAAATCCAAATTGTTTAAGATATGATTTTTGAACATAAAAATAGTAAAATCAAATACTTTGTTGGCGATCCCGGCCTTGAGTACGGCACAACCCAGGTCCAAACCGCGGTCAATGAGCACACTGGTATTTGCAAAGCCCTGGGATCTATCGGCGAGCCAATAATACACCACACCGATATAGGTATCCATGAAAAGCTGGCAAATCAGATCCAGAAAGACCGGTTCCGGAATCTCCCCGACTTCGGCGGCGGCTGTCAGCATATCGTTTACGGCTGCTAAAAATGGCGCCCGAATGGGTTTTACCCGCCCCCAATCCCGGCTGCCGCTCAACAGCACCCGACGAAAGGTCTCGGCTACAAATTCGCGGTCAGCCATGTATAGCTCCAAACTGGTCTCAAACAGCGTCTGGAGCTGCTCCTGCAAACTGAAGGTATGAAACGCCTCCAGTTCTTTAAGGGCCCGGATGCAGGCCTGCATGTGGTCTTCATAGTAGCCGAAAAGGATGGCCTCTTTGGTGGCAAAGTAGTTGTATATGGTCGCGTCGCCCACCCCGGCGGCCTTGGCGATCTGCCTCATCGAAGCGGATTTGAAACCTTTTTCAGAAATCAAGTCTACTGCTGCACGGATGATAGCGCTGCGGTTTTCGGCTTTCTGTTCTTTGCTGATCTTCATTTTACCCCATTATTGATCAAAAATTCAGGCCGTCTGTCGGGAAAGCCGGAAGGCAAGCAGATAACAGGATGCCACGACCGAGCACAATGTCCATACGACAAGCTCTTCCATGCTAAAGCCGAAAAAGGGAAAACCGAATGCAATGCGCAACACATAATAGCCGGCCATGAAGAGCAAAAAGGCTTTTTCGACCGATACGAGGGTCGGCTTTCCGGCAAGCGCCAAGCTGACCCCCGCACCGAATAGCAAAGTGTATATCGAAACCACATTGAGCATTTGCATGATACCGCTATTTTCAGGTGTCAACATTAACAACTGCTCATGCCAACCGCCCAGCTTCCAGAACAAGCCATGCAACAGCGCAAACAACACGGTTATGCCGGCCCCTGCATAAAGTAATCTTTTTCGCATGCTTAATTCTCCTGTTTCATTGGATTATATCTGGTCCCCAGCCATTATTAATAATGATAT